>DAITPL010000033.1:1486-25382 GCA_036833615.1 Rhodanobacter sp. | reverse complement strand
TCTCGTTGACCTTGTCGATCAGGATGAACCCGGGCTCGGCGTAGTCGTAGGTGGAAACCATGATCAGGTCCCACAGATGCCGTGCGCGTACCGTGCTGTAGATCTTGCACGCAACCAGACCATCTTCGCGGTCAATGTAGTTTTCGTGGGTGGGCCATTCGCGCCACACCACCTTGGCCGGATCGGTCAGGTCGATCTCGTCTTTTTCCTTGACGTGCACCGGGAACACCAGCGGCCAGTCGGTGTCGTTTTCCACCGCCTGCATGAAACCGTCGGTGATCAGCAGGCTCAGGTTGAACTGGCGCAGGCGGCCGTCTTCGCGCTTGGCGCGGATGAACTCCTTGGCATCGGGGTGACTGATGTCGAACGTGCCCATCTGCGCGCCGCGCCGGCCACCGGCCGAGGACACGGTGAAACACATCTTGTCGAAGATATCCATGAACGACAGCGGGCCGGAGGTGTATGCGCCGGCACCGGACACGTACGCGCCGCGCGGGCGTAACGTACTGAATTCATAGCCGATTCCGCAACCAGCTTTTAACGTGAGCCCGGCCTCGTGCACCTTCTCCAGGATGTTGTCCATGGAGTCGTGGATGGTGGCCGACACCGTGCAATTGATGGTGGAGGTGGCCGGCTTGTGCGCCAGTGCGCCGGCGTTGGAGGTGATGCGGCCAGCGGGAATCGCCCCGCGGCGCAGCGCCCACAGAAACTGCTCGTACCAATGCTCGCGCAGCTCCGGCGTGAGCTCCACGTCGGACAGCGCGCGCGCCACGCGCTGCCAGGTTTCGTCGACGGTGGCGTCCACCGGCACGCCGGATTTGTCCTTCAACCGGTATTTCTTGTCCCAGATGTCGTAGGACGCAGGCTGCAAGGGGATTTCCACGACGGCATCACGGCCCATCAGTGGCGTTACCCCGGAATGTGTGGCTGGCGCACGCACTGTGCTCATCGATGTGTAACCTCCGGGTGCCCGTGAGGCCCCGTTGACGATTCAATTGGGAGTTTTGACCAGACGCCGCGGATGGCGTTCGTGGTGCCACTCTGACCTTCCCTGAGCCCCTCCAAGCACTGCGTAACCATCACCAGAGTTTGTTGGAAAGCGTCCATCCTCACACAAGATGTTGTGGTCGGTGACGGGGTGTCTAGTTAACCCCGGCTGGCGGCCGATGTAAAGTACCGCAGCAACATTGGGCACCCGTCTGGCTTGCACGGAACCTGGCGGCGCCGATGCAGTCGAAACCGCGCCCTGTGCATGCAAGGTTTGCTGCGCGTGGCGCACCCCTGGCCGCGTCGCCGGTGGCGACTGGCGACTGCAGTCAGTGGCCCGGCATGGCGGTGGCGCCCTTGCGGTCGCGTCGACCGGCACCCATGCCACCATGACCCCTACTACCGTACTGGAGCACCCCATGCCGGTTCACTTTTCGCGTTGGTTACCCGGGCTGGTCACCACCCTGGGTTTGCTGCTGGCCAGTGCCCTCGCCCCGATGCACGCGGCGACGTTGCCAGCTGCCATCGGCGGGCAACCGATGCCCTCGCTGGCGCCGATGCTGGAACACGTGACCCCGGCCGTGGTGAACATCTCCACCAAGACCCGGGTGCAAGTCCGCGATCCGTATTTCGACGATCCGCTGATGCGCCAATTTTTCGGCTTGCCCGCCACACCGCGCGAGCGCGTCGAGCAAAGCCTGGGTTCGGGCGTGATCGTCGATGCCGCCAAGGGCTACATCCTGACCAACAGCCATGTGGTTGGTGCGGCCGATGACATCAGCGTGACCTTGCAGGACGGGCGCACGTTCAAGGGCAAGCGCATCGGCAGCGATCCGGAAACCGACGTGGCCGTGGTGCAGATCCCGGCCGAACGCCTGCAGGCACTGCCGCTGGCCGACTCGACGCAACTGCGCGTGGGCGATTACGTGGTGGCCGTGGGCGAGCCGTTTGGACTGAGTGAAACGGTCACCGCCGGCATCGTCTCGGCGCTGGGCCGCTCGGGCCTCGGCCAGGACAACTCCGGCGCGGGTGGCTACCAGAACTTCATCCAGACCGACGCCTCGATCAACCCGGGCAACTCGGGCGGCGCGCTGGTGAACCTGCGCGGCGAGCTGGTGGGGATCAATTCCATGATCTTCTCGCCGTCGGGCGGCAACGTCGGCATCGGCTTCGCGATTCCCAGCAACCTCGCCGGCGACGTCATGCGGCAACTGCTGGCCCACGGCAAGGTCGAGCGCGGCAGTCTCGGTGTACAGACCCAGGCGATCACGCCGCGCATGGCGCAGTTGCTTGCACTCAAGGACAGCCAGGGCGTGGTGGTGACCAGCGTGCAGGATGGCTCCGCCGCGGCCCGCGCGGGCTTGCAGCCGGGTGATGTGCTCACTGCCGTCAACGGCAAGCCCTTGCGCAGCAGCCAGGAGTTGCGCAATGTCGAAGGACTGTCGCCACTGGGCACCACGCTCACGCTTGGCGTGCTGCGTGCAGGGCACGCCAGTACGGTCAAGGCCACGCTGAGCCCGGAAAAACTCGCCAGCCTCGACGGCGGCGAACTGGATGCACGCCTGCGCGGCGTGCGCTTCACCGAGCTCGGCGCCGCGCGGCGCGGGCAAGGTGTGGCGGTAAGCGCCGTGCAGCCCGGCAGCCGTGCGGCGCAAGCCGGCCTGGCCGTCGGCGACGTGGTGATCGGTGTGGGCAGCCAGCGCATACCCAGCTTGCGCACCCTGCGCGGCCTGGCCGGCGTACGCCCGTCCCAGTTGGTACTGGTGGTGGCCAACGGCAAGGATGTGCGTTACGTGCTGATTGACTGAAGCCGCCACGGAGTGTGCGTCAGCGCACACCTCACCACCGTGGCGGCGCAAATCCATGAAAGTGCTTGATGTTTTGCGCCCGGCCCGATGAAATACAAGGCCCGTCGATGCCTGCTGTCTGCCGCAGCACGCGCCCGCGCCCCCTGTCGCCAAGGTTCCCCGCCATCATGTCTGCACGCTTCGCCACTTTCTTGTCACTGGTTCTGCTGGGCGCCTTCGTGGCCACCCCGGGATGGGCCAGAACCCACTCCAAAACGCACCACAAATCCGCAAAAACCAGTGTGCCTGCGCCATCCGCGCTGATCTGGCGGGGCGATGTGGCCACCGAGGGAGCGGTCGTCATCGAAGTGGCAAACGCATGGGAAAAATCCGGCCACGGGCGCATCGAGTTGCAGCCGTTCAACACGGCGTCGGGGATCGACGCGGTGAGCAACGGCAGCGCCGACATTGCCGGCAGCGCACGCGGCAGCGACGGCAGCAGCCAGAACACCGGCCTGACCTTCACGCCGGTGGCGTGGGACGCGCTGGTGCTGATCACCAACGCTGCCAACCCGGTGTCGAACCTGACGCTGAAGCAGGCGCACGACATCTACTACGGCAAGCTCACGCGCTGGAGCGACGTCGGCGGCAGCAACGCGCCCATCGACGTGTATGCGGTCGCCAGTCCGGGCGACGGCGTGGAATACAGCCTGCGCGAGTTGTTGTTTGGTCGCGGCAACCAGCCGGTCGCCGCGCCGCGCCTGTACGTCAACACGCACAAGCTGGAAGAAGGCGTCGCGCTCAATCCGAATGGCCTGGGGGTGAGCACGCTGACCGACATCCGCGACCAGCCCAGGCTCAAGGCGATCCGCATTGACGGGGTCGCGCCGAACGTGGCCAACATCGCCGATGGCAGCTACCCGCTGTTCACTCCGCTGTATCTGGTGACCAACCCGCGCAGCGCGAAGGCCGCGCAGGCGCAGACCTTCGTCGACTTCGTCCAGACCGACGCCGGCAAGGCGGCCCTGCGCACCCGCGCGGTGTTGCCGTATGCCGACGGCAGCGCACTGCTGGCGATGGACAGCACGCGCCGCGCGCGCATTCTGGCGCAGGTCGGCGCCCGCCCACGGTCCAAACCCCCGCTCTCCGCGCCCGGCGCCACCTATGCCGCGGGCGCGGCGATCGCGCCCACTTCGCCCGAAACACTGGCAGCGAAGGTGGCGCTGGATCGGCGCAACGCCGGCGGCACGGCGTCAGCATCCCCGACCATCACGTCCGCACCCGGCTCCGCGCAGGCAGACATCGCGGCCAGCCCGCACCCGGACGCATCACAGGTGCCGGCAGCCAACACCAGCAGCGCGGCTACCAGCTACACCGTGGTCAAGGGCGACACGCTGTCCGGCATCGCCAAAAAGCACTCGCTGCAAGTCAGCCAGCTGCGCGCGTGGAATCACCTCAAGAGCGACAACCTGCAATTGGGCCAGGTACTGCGCCTGAGCAGCAACTGATGCCCTGCACGGCGCGGCTTCAGGCGTCACGCCGTGCCCGCGCGTCGATCGTCCCGCAGACGCCGTGAGCCAGCGCGCCGTACCCACCTGCGCCATGCCGCTGGCATTGACGGTCGATCTGGATGACACGTTGTGGCCGGTGCAACCGGCGCTGGAGCGTGCCGATCAGGCGGTCGATGCGTGGTTGCGCGAACACTATCCGCAGGTTGCCGCCGCCTGGCCGATCGCCGCGATGCGTGCACTGCGCGCGCGGATTGCCGAGGAACGACGGGACCTCGCGCATGATTTCACCACCCAGCGCCAGCTCACCATGCAACAAGCGTTTGCTGCCAGCGGCATTTCCGACGCGCCGCTGGACACCCTGTGGGAAATCTATTTTGCCGAACGCAATCGCGTCGACCTGTACGCCGACAGTCTGGATGCGTTGCAGCGGATCGCCCGGCGCGTGCCGCTGGCCAGCCTGACCAATGGCAACGCGGACCTGCAGCGCATCGGCCTGCATCCGCACTTTGCCTGTCACGTCTGCGCCCGCGATACCGGGTGCGCGAAACCCGATCCGCGCATTTTCCTGGCCGCGGCCACGCAACTGGGGCTGAGCCCGGCAAACATCCTGCACGTGGGCGATGACCCGCTGCTGGATGTGCTTGGCGCGCGCAACGCCGGCTTGCGCACGGCCTGGATCAACCGCCGTGGCGAAGCGTGGCCGGCGGCACTCGGCCCGCCGCCAGAACTGGAAGTACACGACCTGGGCGCGCTCGCGACGTGGCTCGAGGCCATACCCGACACCTTGTGAGCCGCGCTCGGGCCGAGCTGCGTACCCCGCCGCGGCACAGAGCGCCGATCTCGCTGGTGGCAGTCCGTCGAAGCGCCGGCACAACCCAACCGCGCCCCGAGCTATGGGCAAGGCGGCAACGAGCGAGCATCATTGGCGATTTGCCACGCTGCCCACGGAAAGCCATGTCTGCGCTGATCGAACACCACGCCAGCGATCGTCGCCCGATTGCCATCGAAACCACCGACCCCGCCCACCTCGCCGCCACGCGGCGACGACTCGGCGCCGCGCAGCGCCGCTGCCTGACCGAGGTCGGGTTCGACGCCGCGGCCGGCTCGCTGGCGTTGCTGCACGACACCAGCGGCAAACTGGTGCGCGTGCTGGTTGGCGTGGATCCGCACGCGCCGCTGGACGCGCTGGCGGCGTTGTCGATGACACTGCCGGCCGGCACCTATCGACTGGCCGCGGAAAGCGTACTGAGCGATCAGCGCGCCGCCGCCCTCGGTTGGGCGTTGGGCGCGTACCAGTTCACCCGCTACCGCGCAGCCACGCGCGCGCCGGCCACCCTTGCCGTCCCGGCCGCGGACCTGGCCCCGTTGCAGCAGCTGGTCGACGCCACCGCGCTGGTGCGTGACCTGGTCAATACCCCGACTGAAGATCTCGGCCCGGAACAACTTGCCGACGCGGTGAAGCGCGTGGCCAGGACCCGGCGCGCGAAATGGCGCGAGTGGGTCGGTGATGCCCTGCTCGACGCCAACTTCCCCACCATCCACGCGGTGGGCCGGGCCAGTCACCGCGCGCCGCGCCTGGTGGAGTTGCAGTGGGGCAAGGCCAGCGATCCCAAACTGGTACTGGTGGGCAAGGGCGTGTGTTTCGACACCGGTGGTCTCAACCTGAAGACCGGCACCGGCATGCGCTGGATGAAAAAGGACATGGGCGGCGCGGCGCATGCCCTGGCGCTGGCACAACTGGTGATGCAGGCGAAGCTGCCGGTGCGCCTGACGCTGCTGATCCCGACCGTGGAAAATTCCGTCGCCGGCAGCGCCATCCGCCCGGGGGACGTGATCACCACACGGGCCGGGCTGCAGGTGGAAATCGACAACACGGACGCCGAGGGGCGGCTGATCCTGTGCGACGCGCTGGCTTACGCGAGCGAGCAGCAACCGGAGCTGATCATCGACTTTGCCACGCTCACCGGCGCCGCCCGCGTGGCGCTCGGCGCCGATCTGCCGGCGCTGTTTGCCAACCGGGACGAGCTGGCCGAACAGCTGCTGGCCGCTGGGCGCGAAGTGGGCGACCCGCTGTGGCGCCTGCCGCTGTGGCAACCGTATCGCCAGTTGCTGGATTCGTATCTGGCGGACTTCGTCAATACCGGCGCATCGCACCAGGCCGGCGCCATCACCGCGGCACTGTATCTGGAACGCTTCGTCGCCGCGCCCAGCGCGTGGCTGCATCTGGACACCTATGCCTGGAATGACGCCGACCGCCCCGGTCGTCCGTGTGGCGGCGAGGCCATGGGCCTGCGCGCCGTGTTTGCGTTGCTGCAAAGCCGCTACGCGCACTGAGCGCGACGACCCGACGGGCCGAACTGCAGGCGAGACACCGCGTGACGGTCGCGACCGCGGCGTGGCTTGTACTACCGCCTGATTGCATTCCTATACTCACCGGATGCGTTCCACGGCGGGTGTACTGATGAGCAAACCGACAAGTGCCACCCCCGCAAGCTGCCGCGAGCAGGCGCGGGCCGGACTGGCGCGCGGTGACATGGCGCTGGCGGAGCAGGCTTTCTCGCGCTTGCTGGAAGTCCAGCCCGATGATGTCGAAGCGCTGCAGTTCCTGGCCACCTGCCAGCTGGGCCGGGGCAATATGGCGCGCGCGATCGAACTGCTGCACGCGGCGCAACATGCCCAGCCGCAGGACGCAGCCATCCTGCACCGGCTGGGCGAGGCGCAGATGCTGGCCGGGGATGGGGACGCCGCAGCGGGCAGCTTGCGCCAAGCGCTGGCCATTGCACCCGGCATGTTCGTGGCGCGCCTGCGCCTGGGCCGTGTGCTCGAACAGCAAGGCCACCGCCACGCAGCCATGCTGGCTTATTTCGGCGCCATCGATGATGCGCAAGCCCACGGGCGCTGGCTCAGCGACGCCACCACCGCACCTGGTGTGCGCGACGCGGTAAAGCATGCCGCCCGCTACGTTGCGGCCAGTCGGCGTGAACTTTTCGAAGCCGTCATGGAACCGCTGCGCCAGCGCTACGGGCGCTCGGAGCTGGCCCGCGTCGACCAGTGTCTGGCCATCTACCTCCAGGAACAACCGGCGGACCTGCCGGACCCGCGCCAGCGCCCAAAATTCCTGTATTTCCCGGGCATCCCCAGCCAGACGTTTTACCCACGTGCGCGCTTTCCGGCGCAGGCACGACTGGAAGCCGCGGTGGAGATGATACGTGGGGAACTGCGCGCCGTGCTGGCGGACGCGCAGGACGCCCTCGTGCCGTTTCTGGGCACCAATTCCACCGCGGCCGTGGCGGCCCATCTGCTGGGGTCATCCGGTGCGCAAGACGCGGCGTGGGATGCGTTTTTCTTCTACCGCCACGGGGTGCGCCACGACGCCCATTGTGCCCAGTGTCCACGTACCAGCGAGGTGCTGGACTCGATGCCGTTGGTGCGGGTACGCGACCACGCACCGGAAACGTTGTTCTCGGTGCTGCGCCCGGGCACGCACATCCTGCCGCACCGCGGGGTCACCAACACGCGCCTGGTTACCCATCTTCCGCTCATCGTGCCGCCGGATTGCGCGTTGCGCGTGGGCGGCGAGACCCACGTGTGGGAGGAAGGTCGTTGCGTCACCTTTGACGACACGTTCGAGCACGAAGCGTGGAACGACAGTGCGCGGACTCGCGTGGTATTGATCCTGGACAGTTGGAATCCGGATCTGAGCGCGGCCGAACAGGCGGCGGTGACCGACCTGGTGGCCGCCATTGGCGACTTCAACCGTGCCACCGATTCCGCAGCATCCTCACGGCTTTAGTCGGGCGGCACATCGGCAGGCAGCGCCTACCGTGCCGACGCGAGGGAGTTGGCCATCCATATCCGGCGGCAGCGCATGCACCGGTAGCGTGCCAGCGGACGGTTGCCGGATTCCCAGCCCCGGTGTCATGCTGTGGCAATGGCACCGTCGCCGCAAGCCCGGGCGGGCGCCATGATCCATGGCGGAAGGCATTGAAACGTGCCGCCATGGCAGTGGTGCGCAACGTTGTTTACAACGTTGTTTACAGAGTAACCTTTCGCCCGATGGACGCATAACAATTGATGCTTGTTGCACGGTGGTCGACGACGCACCAGGCGGCACACTCGAAAGGCACACAGTGATACCAACATTTACCGGGGAAACCAAATGAAATACGACATGAATCACTTGTCACTGGCTGTGCGTCTCGCGTTGACCGCGGGTGTCTTCACTGTGGCCGGCGTGGTTCAGGCGCAAGTGGCGACGCCAGATGGCGCACAGCAAACTGATCAAACCACGCCGCCGCCCGCGACCGAGAGCAAGGCGCAAACCTTGAAGGCGGTCGTCGTCACCGGCTCGCTGATCCGCCGCGTCGACACCGAAACCGCCAGCCCGGTGGTGACCCTGGATCGCGCCACCATCACCAACTCCGGCAAACCGGTCCTGGGCGACGTGCTGCAACAACTGCCCAGCATCTCGGGCAACGCGACCAACCCGTCGAACAACAGCAACGGTGGCGGCGTCGCCAGCCCGCTGCTGGAAGCCGGTGGCGGCGCGTCACGCGTGTCGTTGCGCGGCCTGGGCATCAACCGCACGCTGGTGCTGGTCAACGGCCAGCGCATGGCCAACGCGGACATCAACCTGATCCCGCCGGACATGATCGAGCGGGTCGATGTGCTGGCTGAAGGCGCATCCACAGTGTATGGCTCCGACGCCATTGGCGGCGTCGTCAATTTCATCCTGCGCAAGGACTACAAGGGCGTCCAGTTCAGCCTGAACGATGGCATCTCCAGCCATGGCGACGCCCAGCGCCGCGGCTTCACCCTGAGCGCGGGTGCGGTGGGTGAAAACTACAGCATCGCCGGCGGCCTCGATTACAACAAGTACGACGCAGTGCTCGGGTCCAGGCGCGATTTCTCCAAGCAGCAGTTGTACCTGTACAGCGGCTCGGTCATACCGTCCGGTTCCAGCTCGATCCCGACCGGCAGAATCACGCTGCCGGCGTCGGTGGCCAACCAATATGGCTGCGAGATCAATTCCAGCGGTACCGCCCAGGTGACCTTGGCCCAGGGCGACGGTTCGAGCCTGAGCGATTACCGTTGCCGCCTTTCTTCAGATACCTACAACTACGCTGCGCTCAACTACATCCAGACCGCGCAGAAGCGCAGCAATGCCTTTGTGCTGGGCACCTACCGGCTGACCGACAACGTCACCGCATTCGTCGATGCGTTCTACAACCAGACCAAATCCAGCGGCCAGGACGCGCCTTCGCCGGTCGGCAGCGGGGACGGCTTGATCATCCCGTCCAGCAACCCGATCAACCCGTTTGGCGTCACGTTCAGCCAGAACCAGATTCCTGGCGATCCGAACAGCGGCTTCGGCTTCCAGACTCGTCTTACCGGCGCCGGTACCCGTGTGCACAGCTACAAAACCGACACCGGACAAATCAACGCCGGGTTGCGCGGCAATTTCGGCCAGGACAGCAGCTGGATCTGGGACGCATCGGTCAACTACAGCCATACCAAGCGTGACCAGCGCGACACCAACGAGGTGGACATCCCGGCGCTGCAAACGGCCGTCGACAACGGTGCGAACATCTTCAACCAGGCTGATCCGGCGGTCGGCGCACTGCTGCGGGCGGGCGTGCAGACGCCCATCTACATCATGACCCAGGCCACCAAGCAGGCGCAGTTCGATGCCAGTGGTGACCTGTGGGAATTGCCGGCAGGCACGATCCAGCTATCCGCCGGTGCCCTGTACCGCCAGCAATCCCTGAACTACACGGTGAGCCCGTTCGCGGTCCTTGACCCGGTGACCACCACTTGCCAGATCCTGCAGGAAGCCTGCGGTTCGCCGGGCGGTGGCAGCTTCAATGTCAAGGAGCTGTATGCCGAGACGCTGATTCCGCTGCTGTCCAACCAGCCGGGGGCGTATTCGCTGAACCTCAATCTGGGCATCCGGACGTCCGACTACAGCACCACCGGCACGACCACGAACAAGAAGATCGCCATCGAGTGGCGGCCCATTGCCGACCTGCTGCTGCGCGGTACCGTGTCCGAGGTGTTCCGCGCGCCGAACCTCAACGAACTCTACGACGGTCGCACCCTGGTCCAACCGACCCTGAACGACCCATGCGTCAAGCTCACCGCGGCCGAACTCGCGCAACACCCCATAGCCTGCCAGTTCGTACCGCCAAACTGGCCGGGCAATTCGCCAGCGCAGGTCAACACCTTCTACTCGGGTGCGGCAACCATAGGCGCGACGCTCAAACCGGAACAGGGGAAGTCCATCGACTTCGGCCTGGTCTACGATCCGGACTGGATACCTGGTTTGTCCACCAGCCTCGACTTCTGGCATATCTTCCTGTCCAACACGCTGACGGCCATTCAAGGTGACACGGTAGTCAGTTCCTGCTTCCACAACTCCGCCAGTCCGTATTGCTCGTTCATCACGCGCGAAGACAACACCAGCCGACAGCCGGGCCAGGTGTTCCTGATCAACACCCCGGTGGTGAATCTGGGCAACTTGAGCACCAGCGGGATCGACTACACGTTGCGTTACAAGGTTCCGCATTTCAACCTGGGCAGCGCCGATCCGGGTGATTTCCGGGCCGCACTCAGCACGTCCTACACCTCCACCTACAAGAACAGCGCCACGCCGGGCGAGCCGGGTGCCGAGTCGATCGACTACGCCGGCACCTACAACCAGCAATTCGGCAACATCTCACGCTGGCGCGGTACGGTCACGCTGAACTGGGAACGAGGCAACTGGAACGCGCAATGGCAGTCGCGCTACATCAACTCGCTGACCGCGCTCAACGCCGACGCTGTCTTCTCGGGCGTGAATATCCCGATGGCTTCGGTAACCTACCACTCGATCCAGCTGGGTTACGCCGTACCGACGATCCACACCCGGTTCGACATTGGCGTGGACAATATCGGCGACAAGGCACCACCCCTGATCTACCAGAACGGTGCGAACTACAACGTGGATACCTCCACCTACGATGTGCTTGGGCGTTATTACTGGGCCCGGGCAACAGTCACGTTCTGACGCTGGGGGGGTAAACGTCATCCGGAAGTTCCGGAGCAGGCAAGAGGGCCGCGGGCATATCCGCGGCCCTCTTGCATAATGCGTTGTGGTAACGATTGATCGAGGACGCATGCCCACACCAACCACGGATTTTGCCAAGGCCATGGCCGACGCCTGGAACGCCGGGGCCGTGAAGCGGGTGATCGCCCTTGCGGCGCAGGCCCGTGCGGCGCATGCGGAAAACGCCGGCGTGCTGCTGCTGCTTGGTTTGGCGCAGCAGGCAAGCGCTTGCTACCCACAAGCCGTGGCGACGTTCCGCGAGTTGGCGCAGATGCACCCCGAGGTTTCCGCCTACTGGAACAACCTGGCGGTCACCTGCCGGCAAGCCGGCGATCTGGTCGGCGCCGAGCAGGCGCTGGCGAAGGCACTGTCACTGGCACCGGCGGATGCCGATGTGCACTACAACCTCGGCTTGCTGTACACCCAGCAACAGCGCTGGCCGCTGGCCCGGCAAGCATTGCTGGACGCGGTGCAACTGTCCCCGAATTTCATTGAAGCCCGGCTGCAGGCGGCCTACGCGTGTTACGTCTGCGGCGACAGTACAAGCCAGGAAGCCATGCTGAGCGGAGCCATCGACTGGCCAGCGCGTCCTGCCGAGCAAGCGCTGGTGCTGGCGTCGATGCTGTCCGTCCAGGGTGATCTGGACGCAGCACTGCACACCTTGGCTCAAGCGCAATTGCCCGGCGAACCGGCGGCTGCGGTGCTGCGCTTGCGCATCGCCGCGCAGCGGGCGCTGCTGTACGAAAGAAACAACCTGGTCGACGCCGCGCAGCACGAACTACGCAAGCTGCCACCCGACGTGCTGGACGCACTGGCGCCGGACGCGCAACAAGCCCGTGCCCAGGGTTGGCGCGCGCACGCCGCCCTGGCGATGCGCACCGGCGCATACGCCAACGCCGAGACGTTGTTCCGCCGCGTCCTTGCCCTCGCCACTGATGACGAAACCCGGGCCGGTGCCAGTTTCGGCCTGGCCTCGGCCGCTGACCGTCTCGGAAGTCACGATGCAGCTTGGCAGGCCCTGCAGCATGCGCACGCAGCGCAACTCAATATCGCCCGAAACGTGGTGCCGGAACTGCTGGCAGCAGACCCTCAATCCCTGCACAGGACAAGCGGCGGCGAGCAAATCAACTACGCCGACTGGAAGCCGCTGTCTTCGCCCAGCGCGCAGCGAAGCCCCGTCTTCGTGGTCGGCTTTCCCCGTTCCGGCACCACGTTGCTGGAGCAAATGCTCGATGCGCACCCGGATTTCCAGTCCATGGACGAGCGTGCCTACATCCATGATCTGATCGAAGGCATGCAGCTGGTCGGTCAACGCTATCCGGAGGATCTGGCGAACCTGAGCCAGGAGGATGCCGATCAACTGCGCAACACCTATTGGCGCCTGGTCGGCCGCGTACTGCCCGATTTGGGTAAGGATCGCCTGGTGGACAAAAACCCACTCAACATGCGCTGCCTGCCGATGATCATGCGACTGTTCCCACACGCGCGCATCATCCTGTGCCTGCGCCACCCGTGTGACGTGCTGCTCAGCTGCAGCATGCAACCATTCCGCTCACCGGCCTTCATGGTGCTGTGCTCGTCGCTGCCGCGGCTGGCACAGGGCTACGCGCAAGCCTTCGAACAGTGGTATCGCGACGTCGGTACATTTGCGCCACATGTATTGGAGTGGCGCTACGAATCCGTGGTCAGCCAGTTTGACGACCAGGTCACGCGCCTGGGGCAATTCCTCGAAACCGCCGACCCATCGCCCATGACCCGCTTTGCCGCACATGCCCGGGACAAGCGCTTCATCAGCACTCCCAGTTATGCGCAAGTCACCGAAGGCGTCCACCGCAAGGCCGTGGGCCGCTGGCAGAACTATCGCGAGCAGTTCGCGCCGGTGCTGCCCGTGCTGCAGCCGTGGCTGGATCGTCTCGGCTACACCGCCTGACGGTGGCGGTATGCCCAGCCATCGCCGCCGGCTTGGCAACTCAGTGCTGCGGTAGTGACGCCGCAGGCACCGCCGGGCCGGTACTCGCGTTGGCCGTGGTGAACTTGCCACCATAGGGCAATACCTCGGCAGCCAGTTGCGGGCTCGCGTTGATGGCCCCAACCGCATCGAACAGCACGTGCGCGGACTCTTCCAGCACCACGTCCCTGGCCTGCTTGGCGTCCTTCTCTTGCTTGAGCTCGCTTTGCAGGCTGCGCTCATTCACATTCAAACCATCATCCAGCTGACTTTCGTCTTCAGCAGCCAGCGCATCGTTGCCGTCGATCAGTTTGTGGCGCGCCCGGAAACTGGCCTGCAACGCATCCAGCTGCTTGCGCTCGGCATCACGGGTGGCGAAGTTCAACGAAATTGAAGTCTTGTTGCGCATCAGCTTGAACTGCGCCAACTCGTCCAGCATCAGCTTCCATGCCGCTGACCCGGACACACGGCTAGCGTGCAGTTGTTCCAGTTGTGGCAGGTAGGCCGCGAGGTTGGCCACCTGTGTGTACTTGGCCGGCGCAATCCGCGTCCACTTCAGCGCATTGTCATAGGTGGATTCGCCAAAGTCCTTGTCGTCGCCGTTTTTCGGGAACGCGATGTCCGGCGTCACCCCCTTGAGCTGGGTGGAGCCGCCGTTGATGCGGAAGAATTCCGCAATGGTCATCTTCAACTCGCCAAACTGCGGTTTGTCGCCGCTGCCGTGGCTGAAGCGATCCAGATCCACCAGGTTCTGCACCGTACCCTTGCCGAACGTCGGCTCGCCGATGATCAGCCCACGGTGATAATCCTGGATGGCGGCGGCGAAAATCTCCGAGGCCGAAGCCGAGCCGCGGTTGACCAACACCGCCAACGGGCCACTCCAGGCCATGCCTCCGGCATCGTCGCCCTGCACCTCGACCTGGCCGTTGGCATTGCGCACCTGCACCACCGGGCCGGTGTCGATGAACAAGCCGGTCAGGGCATTGGCTTCGGCCAGCGAGCCGCCGCCGTTGTTGCGCAGATCCACCACCACGCCCTGCACGCCGGCGGCCTTGAGCTCACCGAGCAACTTGGCCACATCACGCGTGGCGCTCTTGAAATCCTTGTCGCCATCACTGCGCGCGCCAAAATCGGAATAGAACGTGGGCAGGTCGATCACGCCGATCTTGCGCGTGACATTGCCATCCTTGATGTCCACGATCTTTTTCTTGGCCTGCGCATCTTCGAGCGTGACCTTCTTGCGCACCAGCGTGACCACCTCATGCTTGCCATCCAGGCCCGCGTCCGCCGGCAGAATCTCCAGCCGCACCGTCGTGTCCTTCTTGCCGCGGATGCGATTGACCACATCGTCCAGGCGCCAGCCGATGACGTCGGTAATGGGGCCGTCATGACCCTGGCCGACGCCAACAATCCGATCGCCCGACTTGAGCTTGCCGGATTTCAGTGCCGGTCCACCCGGCACCAGGGTGTAGATGACGGTGTAATCGTCGCGCGCCTGGAGCTGCGCACCGATGCCTTCCAGCGACAGCTTCATGGCAATGTCGAAATTCTCCGCCGCGCGCGGGCCGAGGTAGTCGGTGTGCGGATCGGTGCTCTCCGCGTACGCCGTCATGAAACTCTGGAATGCATCGGCCCCATCCAGCTGGCGAACCCGCTCGATGTAGTTGGCATAGCGCTTGTCCAGCGTCTTGCGGATGTCGGCGTCGGGCTTGCCGGCGAGCTTCAGCCGCAGCCAGTCGTTCATCGTGCGCTTGCGCCACAAGTCATCCAGCTCCGCCTGGTCTTTTGGCAGCGCGGCATCCTTGCGATCGAATGTGTAACTTTCATCAGTGGAAAAATCAAAGCCCTTGACCAGCAATCCGCGCGCGTAAGTCATGCGCTCAACCGCGCGCTGTACATACAGGTTGAACACGGCAAACGGTCCGGACAAATCCTGATTCCAGATTGCGTCGTCGAACCGGGTTTTCAGCGGCGCGAACTTGGCCATGTCAGCCTGGGTGAAAAACACCTTTTCGCCATCCAGCAACTTGAAGTAAGCCGCGTAGATTCGCGCGGACATGGCGTCATCCAGCGGCTGCGCGTCGTAATGGAAGCGGGTCAGGAAACGCGCGGACAGTTGCGCCGCCTGCGCCTCGCTGGAGGTGGGCGTGAGGGGCCACACGGAAGCCTTGCGCGAACTGTCGCCGGCACCAAGATCGGCAGCGGATTGGGCGAACGTGCAGGTTGCCGTAAAGGCGAACAACAGCGCCAGCATTGGACGAAAAGTCATGGATGCTCTCAAACGGACTCAAGTGAGGCGATCGGCACGCGTGCGCCAATCGACAAGGATGGACGACCACAACGACAAACCGGCAACGAGCAACGGAAAAACCGGCCAGGCGCCGACAATACCCGGCACGCCGCTGCCTGGATCGAAATGCGCGGGTGGCCAGCGACAAGGTAACGCAGCCGCAGGCATCGCGCGATGATGACGGGCTCGATGTCAGCAATGCGTAAACCCGCACGCAGCCAACGTGGCCCCCGACAACGCGGGGCAGGTTCGAATCCAGCGGGTGTGTAACTCATGAATCAAGCCTGGAGCAGCGACGCTTCCCCCGCGCCACGCACGGGGAGTTCGGGAATGACGGCAGCGGCGGCTTGGGCGTGAAACCCGAACCGGCGGCAGAACGCATCAACCAGCACCTCTTCAACCTCCGCCAGCGCTGACGGACCGCCCAAGTCTAGCATTTGCGTAACCGCCAAACCCTTGTAACCGCAAGGATTGATGCGCTGGAACGGCTCCAGGTCCATCGCCACGTTGAACGCCAGGCCGTGGAAGCTGCAACCGTGCCGCACGCGCAGCCCAAGCGCGCCGATTTTCGCCGCCCCCACGTAGACCCCCGGCGCGCCTGGATGGCGCACGCCAGCAATCTGCCAGTGGGCCAGCGTATCGATCAATACCTGTTCGATGCCGTGCACCAGATCCCGTACCCCCACGCCGACCCGACGCAGGTCAAACAGCGGATAAGCCACGATCTGGCCCGGTCCGTGATACGTCACCTGCCCGCCCCGATCCACGGGAATGACTGGAATGTCGCCCGGCGCCAGCACGTGCTCGAGCTTGCCGGCCTGGCCCAGGGTAAACACCGGGTCGTGTTCCAGCAGCCACAACTCATCCACCGTGGTCGCGGTGCGGTTGTCGGTGAAAGCGCTCATCGCATGCCATACCGGCAGATAGGGCTGACGACCAAGGCGACGAATATTCAGTGGCAACGACATGACAGTCCGGGTCTGGAATGGGGGATGAAGCTGAAAAACCTGCTGGTGCCGAAACCAATCATGACCGGTCGTGTATGCGGGTTGCGGCAAAAACAACGGTGCCCGCCCGGTGTTGCCTGCCACCGGCTGCCGTACTTCACAAGGTGTAACGAATGTCCGGATGCTCACGCAGCGCGGTGTGTGCCGCCTCATATTGCGCACGATCGTCGCAGTGGAAGGTGACGGTGACCGAGACGAAATTTCCGGCACCGGAGTGGCGGTGACGGACGCTTTCATGCATCACTTGCAAGCCGGCACGTTCCAGCAATTGCGGCACTCGGGCTGGCAGGTCGGCGCTGGCGTTACCCACCGCGGTGATCTCGAAGTCGCCGGGAAACTGAAAACCCTTGCCCGCGGCCTGCGCCTGGCTGAAGTCGATCGGGCCCATCATTTTGTCGCTGGGGCAACCGGCGTGGTCTCCGGCTTGCTGCTGTGGAACCAGAGCAGGATCGAGTCCCACAACCGCGAGAAGAAGCCGCCTTGCGGTGCCGCGTCCAAGGCAACCAGCGGCACGCTCTGCACCGGTTGGCCGGCCAACGTGATGCGCAAGGTGCCCACGTGCTGGCCTTGCTTGAACGGCGCGATCAGCGTCGCCGGGATGTCCATCGTGGCCTTGAGCTTGTCGTACTCGCCACGCTTGACCGTCACCAGCACATCCTCGGCCACACCCAGCGGCAGCGTGTCGTGCGCACCTTTCCACAAGCGCGGCGTGGCCAATGCCTTGCCGGGGGCATACAGCTTGTGGGTCTCGTAGAAGCGGAAGCCGTAGCTGAGCAGGGCCATGGCAGAATCGGCGCGCGCCTTCTCGCTGCTGGCGCCCATCACGATCGCGATCATGCGCGCCTCGCCCTGCTTGGCGGAGGCCGCCAGGCAATAGCCGGCACCCGAGGTGTGCCCGGTCTTGATGCCATCGACGCTGGGATCGCGCCACAGCAGCGTGTTGCGATTGTGCTGCCGGATGCCATTCCACTCAAAATCCTTGATCGCGGAAATCGCGTAGTCCTCGGGGAAATCGTGGATCAGCGCACGCGACAGCAGCGCCACGTCGTGCGCGGTCGTGTAGTGATTCGCGATCGGATAGCCGGAGGCGTTCTCGAAGTTGGAGTTGACCATGCCCAATTGTTTGGCATAGGCATTCATCAAGCCCGCAAACGCCGGCTCGGAACCGGCAGTGTGTTCGGCCAGGGCGATCGCGGCATCATTGCCCGACTGGATGATCATGCCGTACAGCAAATCCTTCAGCGGTACCTGGCTGTTGAGCTTGAGAAAGCTGGTGGAACCGTCGGTGCCGGCGCCGCCGCCACGCCACGCGTTCTCGCTGATAGTGACCGGATCGGTCATGTGGATCTTGCTGTTGGCGATCTCGGCCGAGACGACGTAGTCGGTCATGATCTTGGTGATCGACGCCGGTTCCACCCGCAGGTCCGGTTCCTTGCTGGCGAGAATCTGCCCGGTCGCATAATCCATCAACACCCAGCTCTTGCCGTCGACATCCGGCGGTGGCGGTACCGGCGCTTCGGGCACCACCGGTCGCGGCACGGGCGCGGGACGTGGTGGCGTTTGCGCTACGGCAAGACCGGCCAGCAAGGTAGCGGCGGCAACGGGAAGCAAGGCGCGGCGAAGAAAATTCATCGTGGTAATCAGTCCGGTCGTCTGGCATGACGTCATGGCGTCACGCGGAGGATGAGGGCGCAATGCGCCAAAAAACCTGCTCAGTCTACTGCCACCTGTGGGCGCGGCAGGCCCATGTCTTCGATCCGCGCGCTGACGTCATCGGCCCGGCCCACATCCTGCAGCGGCCCGACCCGCACCCGGCGTATGCGCTGACCATTGACGTTGGCCTCCAGCACCTGCACCGGCGCCAGGTTGGCCCGGCGCAACTGCGCGGCAACCCGCTGCGCATTACCTGCATCGGAAAACGCCCCCACCTGCAGATAAATCCCCGGGTGCGCGCCAGCTGTGACCGCGGTGAGCGGCGTCAGTTCCTGTCCGCGTTGCGTCGGATCGATCCCGCGCACTTCGACCAGGCCCGTGCCTTTGGGCCAGATGCCGATCTTGACCGCTGCCACATAGGACAGGTCAATGACCCGGTTTGCGTGAAATGGTCCGCGATCGTTGACGCGCACGATCACGCTTTTGCCATTTTCCAGATTGGTCACGCGTGCATAGCTTGGCAACGGCAGCGTCTTGCTGGCCGCCGTGAACGCATACATGTCGTAATCCTCCAGGCTCGATGTCTTGTAGCCATGGAACTTGTTGCCGTAAAACGAGGCAATGCCGCGCTCGTCGTACCCGCGGGCGCTGGGTAGCACGGTGTAGGTCTGGCCACGCACGGTATATGGCGACTTGTTGCCATACAGCGCGCGCGGTTCAACCTTCGGCACCGGTTCCGCCAGCTTGCTGATATCCGGCGGCGGGCCAGCCGGAACGCTGTCGTTAAGGTCGCGATAGCGGCTGCGCTGCGGCCGGCTGGTATCGTCACGCACTCCTTGGTGGCTGCCGGCATGGCTACCGCTGGAGCCGGACGCCGAACGCGTACGGTGACTGCCGCAGCCGGCCAGCAGCACTGCCAGCCCAAGGATCAACAGCGTCGTGACGCTCCGCCTCACTGCTGTGCATCCGCGGCAGCCAGTCCGTCGCTGATGGCCTGCGCCAGTTGATACACCGCCAACGCATACAGCGGGCTGCGGTTGTAACGGGTGATCACGTAGAAATTCTGGAACGTGAACCAGTATTCGTCGCCATGTTCGCCCTGCAGGCTCTGCAAGGTGGTCATGGCCTCCGGTGGCAACTGCTGCACCGGCGCGTAGCCCCAGGCCTCCAGTTGCTCCAGTGGCCACTGCGGCACGCTGTCCTTGCTGGTGATCCGCCTGGCGGCGGCATCCGGCTGCGCGCGTGCTGCCACCGGAGCGCCGTTGACCCAGCCGTGCCGGACAAAATAATTGGCCACGCTGGCGAAGATGTCCGGCAGCGAATTGCGCAGATCAATGTGCCCGTCGTCATCGGCATCCACCGCGAAATCGCGAATGCTGGTGGGCATGAACTGACCCCAACCTTGCGCGCCGGCATAGGAGCCGGTGAGGGTGTCGAGTGGACCGGCCAGATGATTGTCCGGCAACACCAGCAACTCCTTCAGCTGTTCGCGGAAAAACTTTGCCCGCGGCGGGTAGTACAGACCCAGCGTCACCAGCGCATCGAGCACCTTGTACTTGCCGGTGATGCGGCCATAGTTCGTCTCCACGCCGACAATCGCCACGATGTACTGCGGTGCCACCCCGTACTGCTGCCCGATCTGCTCCAGCAGCGCGCGGTGCTCGCGATAGAACGCGACGCCATCGTCGATCCGCTTGCTGGTGAGGAAGATCGGACGGTAATCCTTCCATGACTTGCTTTCCGCCGGACGACTAATGGCGTCAAGAATGCCTTGCTGGCGCACGGCATGATCAAGCAAGGCGTTGAGCGCAGCAGGGTCCTTGCCGGTGGCCTGGGCCACTTCGCGCACCAGCGCCGACTGCCCCGGGTGGGTGGCGGCGATCGCCGGCATCGTCCACGGCAACGCCAGCAACAGCGCAGTACGAAGGACGACAGCGCGGGCATGGCGCGACACGCGGCGCGCGATCAAGGCGGTAATTGAGCGATCCCGTGACGACATCCGGGAAAGCCTAACACGCGGTTCCGCCCGGCCGGACGACGGCGCTTCATTCATGCCGCTTGCGGTTGGCATGGATGGACATCAGCACGCCAAAACCCACCAGCAGCGACACGGCCGACGTGCCGCCGTAACTGATCAGCGGCAAAGGCACGCCCACCACTGGCAGCATGCCGGCAATCATTCCGCCGTTGACGAAGACGTAAACGAAGAAGCTCATGCCGATCGCGCCCGCCAGCAGCCGCGAGTAGGTACTGCGAGCCTCCATCGCGATCCACAAACAACGGCCAATGACAAACGCGTACAGCGCCAGCAACGCCGCAATGCCGACCAGACCGAATTCCTCGGAAAACACCGCAAAGATGAAATCGGTGGTGTGCTCGGGCAGGAAATCCAGCCGCGACTGGGTGCTGTGCTGCCAGCCTTTGCCGAACACTCCGCCGGAACCCACGGCGATCTGCGACTGGATGATGTGCCAGCCGTTACCGAGTGGATCGGACTCCGGGTTGAGCAGGGTCAGCACCCGATCGCGCTGGTATTGATGCAGGAAGTGCCAGCCCACTGGCACCATGCCTCCAACGGCGCCCAGCACCAGGCCGATGCGCCACCACGCCATGCCGGACAGGAACAACGCGAACATGCCGGCCGCCGCCACCAGCAACGCCGTGCCCAGATCCGGCTGCTCGGCGATCAGCACCGCCGGCAGCGCAATGAGCACGCCTGTCACCGCAATATCCTTCCAGCCTGGCGGCAATTGTCGTGGGTGCAGATACCACGCCACCATCATCGGCGTAGTCAGCTTGAGCAGCTCGGAAGGCTGGAAGCGCATCACGCCCAGGTCGAGCCAACGATGGGCACCACGACCTTCCCCCAGCACGGCCACCACCACCAGCAAGAACGTACTGACCGCGTACAGCCACGGTGTCCAGCCGCGCAGCCCGGTTGGCGGGATACGCGAGACCACCAGCAACAACACCGCGCCCAGTACGAAACGCATCGCCTGGCCACCGACCACCGGCAGGCTGCCATTGCTCGCGCTGTACAGCGTGAGCAAGCCCACCGCCGCCAGCAACACCAGACCGCAGGCCAACGGCAGATCAATGCGCGGACGACCCAGCATGCGGTACAACAACCGCAGGCCACGGACTTGCAACGAACCGATCATGGCAGCGCTCCGCCGTCGCCAGCAACCTTCGGCACCGTGGATGGCACTGCTGGCGATGGCGTGACTGCTGCCGCGGGTGTGGCTGGCGGCGTGATCAGGCGCTGTGCGCCGGCAAACACGCCATCGTGCGCGGCCAGCCACGTGTCCAGCATCGTGCGCACGATCGGTCCGGCATCGCTGGCACCCCACGCCCCGGATTCCAGCAACACCGCAATGGCGATCTGCGGGTTGTCAGCCGGGGCGTAAGCCACAAACCACGCGCGGTGCCGCGTGGCCAGATAGGCCGTGCTGCGATTGGTATTGTAGGCATCGGAGGTGCGCGAAAAGCGCTCCGCCGTGCCGCTCTTGCCCGCGATCAGATAGGGAAAGCCGATACCCAACTTGCGACCGGTGCCACGGTCGCCATAGATCACCATCTGCATGCCCTTGTTGACCGCATCCCAGTCCGCAGGTGTGCGAATCAATGACGGGCCGCTCGGCGGGTTGGCGAGCGGCTGCGGGGTCCGACCCAGCGCATCGCGGGTGGCCATCAGCAGACGCGGCACGTGCGGCACGCCGTGCCCGGCAAACGTGGCGATGGCATGCGCCAGCTGCAGCGGCGTCACCGCCCAGTAGCCTTGCCCAATGCCGGCGATCACTGTTTCACCCGGATACCACGGCTCCTTGCTGTGCGCTGCCTTCCACTGTCGGGACGGCAACACACCAGCGGACTCGCCCAGCAAGTCAATTCCGGTTGGACGGCCAAACCCGAGTTTGCCCATGTACGCGCTGAGCCGATCGATGCCCATGTCCATCGCCAACCGATAGAAATAGGTATTCACCGATTGCTCAATGGCCTGGTACAGGTTGACGCGCCCGCTGCCGCCGCGCACATCGTCGCGATAACCCCGTGACTGCCCCGGAAGGTAAAACACGCCGGTGGACAGCACAGTGTCTTCGGGGCGGCGCAACCCGTACTCCAACCCGGCCAGACCCATCAACGGTTTCACCGTGGATCCGGGTGGATACACGCCACGCAACGCACGGTTGTACAGCGGTTTGTCTGCTGCCTCGGTCAGGGCCCGATAATCGGCCTGGCTGATGCCGTTGACGAACAGGTTTGGATCAAACGTCGGCACGCTGACCATCGCCAACACCTGGCCGTTGCGCGGGTCAATCGCCACCGCTGCGCCCGCCCGACCGGCAAAGGCTACTTCCGCCGCCTTCTGCAACCGCGCATCGATGCTCAGGTAGAGACTCTTGCCTGGCGTCGCCGGATGAGTCTCCAGCACCCGTTGCGTGCGTCCGTCGACGTTCACCTCGACCAGCTGGTAACCCGGCGTGCCATGCAGCACGGCTTCGTAGGAACGTTCCACACCACTGCGCCCAACGTGACTGGTGCCCTTGTAGCGCGCGGGGTCCAGTCGCTCCACGTCGTTGGCGTCGATCCGTCCGACATAACCGATGACGTGGGCAAACTCCTCGCCCAGTGGGTAGTGGCGAACCAGGTACGGCACCACGTCGACCCCAGGAAAACGCCAGCGGTTGACCGCAAAGCGCGCGATCTCGTCTTCGGTCAGGTGCATTTTGAGCGGCACGCTCTCGAACCGTGCGCTTTGTCGAAGCTGCTTCTTGAACGACTCCAGATCATCGCTGCCCAGCGGCACGACCTCGGCCAACCGCGCCAGCAGCCCCGGCATATCGCGCACCTGCTCGGGTACGACTTCCAGGCGAAACGCCGGCACATTGTCGGCCAGCAACACGCCATTCCGGTCGTAGATCAGGCCACGCGCGGGTGGAATCGCCACCGGTTTGACCCGGTTGTTCTGCGCGCGTGTCGCAAACTCGTCATGTCGGGCGATCTGCAAGTACGCGAAGCGGCTGAGCAGCGCCAGCAAACCCAACACGATCAGCGCAAAGCCGACCAGCGCACGTTGGCGGAACAACGCGCTCTCGCGTCGGGTGTCCTTGATGGAACCACGCAGGCCCATCACTGGATGCGCGCACGCGTGCGCAGGTCATCGAGCAGCAGGAACAGGAACGGCCAGAGCGCCGCGCCCACCAGTGGCGACAGCCACCAACTCGGCGGCGGCAATGAGCCACCCGCCAACATGCGCACGATCAGCAGCAAGATGCGGTCGTTCACCAGCAATGCCAGCACGGCCAGCGTCTGCTGCCACATCGGGAAAAAACGCAAGCGTGAACGAAAGTGCAGTGCGATAAACACCAGTGCGCACAGGCGCAAGGCCTGCTCACCCAGCACCACACCCACGAGCAAATCGGCCATCAGCCCGACCCCAAAGGCCAACCCGAGGCTTACGCGATCCTCCGCCTCCAGCGCCCAATACAGCAGCAACAGCGCGGGCCAGTAGGGCTTGAAGGGCTCCAGCGTTGCCGGCAACGGTACCAGCATGGCTGCCAACGCAAACACCAGCGTGCCCACGAACCACCAGGTACCCGCACGCTGCCGGCTCACGGCCGGACTCCGG
>DAITPL010000033.1:0-1386 GCA_036833615.1 Rhodanobacter sp. | reverse complement strand
CGGCGCCAGATCGGCCGGCGGACCCATGCGGATGGCGGGCGGTGGCGGACCCTGCGGCTCGGCCAGGTCATGCAGCAGCAACACGTCATCCGTGCGGTCGATATCTGCCGCCGGCTCCGCGCGTGCTTCCAGGAACATGCCACTGGAAGCCGGTTTCACTGCACGGATTTCACCCACGGGAAAACCTGGCGGGAAACGCCCGCCAAGACCGGAGGTAAGCAGGTGATCGCCCACCCGTACGTCGGCTGCCAGCGGAATATCGGGCAGCGTCAAAGTGTCGCCATCACGCGAACCATAGGCCACCGTACGCAATCCGGAGCGCTCGATCACCACCGGCAACGCGTGCGTGGGATCGGTGATCAACATGACCACGGAGGTGGTTGGCAACACTTCGCGCACCTGCCCCAGCACGCCATGTGCATCGATGACCGGTTGCCCGGGCCGGACCCCATCGCGTGCCCCGGTGTTCAGCGTCAGCCGATAGCGGTAGGCGCCGAGGTCAACCCCGATCACGCGCGCAAGCTGCACCTTGAGATGGAGGCTGCGCCGGGTTTCGAGCAATTCCTTCAGACGTGCGTTCTGTTCGGCTACCGCGGCCATGCGGTTCAACTTGGCATTGGCCAGCAACAGATCCTCGCGCAAGCGCTGGTTCTGGACAGTCAGGCGTTGCCGGTCGGCAAACGCCACGCTGAGCGTACGCACGCCTGCGGACGGCAGGCCGGCGAGTCGATAAATCGGCTCGACCACCATTGCCGCGCTGTAGCGCACGCGCCACAACCAGCCATTGCGTTGATCAAGCACCATCAGCACCAGCGCCAGCGCCAGATACACGATCAGGCGCAACGTGCCGGCAGAGTTGCCCGCGAACAAAGGCGAGGATTCGTCCCGTGCGTGCGCCATGCCGGCCCCGATCAGCGCGCGCTATTCGGGCGCGAAGAAATCGCTGCCATGCAGATCAATCAACTCCAGCGCCTTGCCGCCGCCGCGCGCCACGCAGGTGAGCGGGTCATCCGCGACTTGCACGTGCAAGCCCGTCTCTTCGGACACCAGCCGATCCAGATCGCGCAACAGTGCACCACCGCCAGTAAGCACGATGCCGCGCTCGGCCACGTCCGAACACAGCTCGGGCGGCGTTTGTTCGAGTGCGGATTTGACCGCCGCGACAATCCCGGCCAGTGGTTCGTGCAATGCCTCGAGAATTTCGTTGGAGTTGATCGTGAACATGCGCGGCACGCCCTCGGCCAGATTGCGGCCGGAGATTTCAATCTCCCTGACCTCGCTCTGCGGAAACGCGCAACCGATCTGCAGCTTGATCCGCTCGGCCGTGGCTTCACCAATCAAGGTGCCGTGGTTGCGCCGCACATAATTGATGATCGCTTCGTCGAA
>DAITPL010000032.1:23888-25971 GCA_036833615.1 Rhodanobacter sp. | reverse complement strand
CCATGCCGCGCTCGGTGATGTTGCTGTTGGAGCCGATGCCGACGTAGAGGAAGCGCCCGTCCGCACTGGCGGCCAGGGATTTGGTCCAGTGATGGTTGATCGCCGACGGCAGTTCGGTGACCTTGACCGGCGCGCCGCTGGCCTTGGTCTGGCCCACCTGGTAGTCGAAGCGCACCAGCTCGCCCTGGTTGGCGACGTACAGATTGTTGCCGACCAGCGCGAGCCCGTAGGGCGCATCCAGGTTGTCGGCGAAGACCGTCTTCAGCTCGTACTTGCCATCGCCATCGGCGTCGCGCAGCAGCGTCAGGCGATTGCCGCTCTTGACCGCAGTGTTGCCTTTGGCCTTGATCTTGCCGGCGATTATGTCCTTGGGTTTGAGCTTGGGCGCGTGGCCGCCGCGACCTTCGGCCACCAGGATATCGCCGTTGGGCAGCACCAAGGTCTGGCGCGGAATGCCCAGATCGGTGGCGATGGCCGTGATGCTGTAGCCCTGCGGCACAGTCGGTACCTGGCTGCCCCAAGCGGCGGGCTTGGCGATGATCATGTCCGGCATCACGCCGCGCGTCGGCGTCGGCATCTGCGGGCTCGCGCCGTACTGGTTCAGCTCGGGTGCCTTGCTGCAGGCCGCCACCAGCAACACGGCAGCGACGATCGGCAACACTTTCAGGTTGGCAAGTTTCATCGCACACCTCCCGCGCGCAGGCTGGCGAAACCGATCCAGGTCGCCACGAGGGCCAGCACGGCGACAATCACCGACAGCACCAGCGCCATGGGCATGATCGCCCAGGCGTCCCTGGCGTGGTGCAGCGCATCGAACAAGCCCGCGATCCAGGTCGCCGCCAGCACCAGGATGTGGACGACACCGCGACCGCCACGGACCAGGTCGACGATCTCGAAGATGATGGCGATGGACACCAGCACCATGGCGCCGATCACCAACCACGAGGCGAAGTTGCTCCACTGGATCTGGTGGCTGCTCCAGTAGGCGTAGTCGCTCAGCAGCGTGGCGAGGAACAACGTGAGCGCACCGGCCAGGGCAGCCGCATGGAACAGCTGGATACCCCCGGGGCGCGTGCGGTCAACGATCGAAATCATGGCAGTCTCCTCCTGGACGGGTATCGCGCGTTCCATCCTGCCACGAGCCACGTGAAGGCCGCCGCGTGCTCCGGCCCGTTGTTCAAGACATCGGCTCAGGCTTCGCCCCCAACTTTGGTGGCAGCGGAATGAACTCGCCATTGTCGAGGTCCGGCAGCTTCATGCGCCCAGCCTGCCAGTCGGCGCGCGCCTGGTCGATGCGTTCCGCCGACGAGGACACGAAATTCCAGTCGATGTAGCGCGGCCCCACCGGCTCGCCGCCCAGCGCCATGACCACGGCGTCGGTGAGCGCGGCGATGGTGACGGCCGCGCCTGAGGCCAGCACCGCCATGCAGCCAACCTCCACGCCTTGGCCGTCCACTTCCACCTCGCCGCTGGCGACGTAGACCGCGCGCTCGCTGTACTCGGCAGGCAGCGACACGCGCGCACCGGCACGCAACCGCCAGTGCACGTAAAACTGTGGCGAGTCGATCCGCACCGGCGATTGCACGCCCGCCAGGCGGCCGGCGATCAAACGCCCGCTGGCGCCATCGCCATCGAGCACCGGCAGCACGTCGCTGGCGTAGTGCCAGAAGCCCGGCTCCATTTCCTCGCGCCCGTCGGGCAGCGCCACCCAGGCCTGGATACCGTCGAACCGGCCGCCCTTCGCGCGCAACTCCTCGAAGCGCTCGGAATGCGTGATGCCGCGGCCGGCAGTCATCCAGTTGACCTCGCCGGGGCGCACCGGCTGCTCCGAACCGACACTGTCGCGGTGCATGATCTCGCCTGCGAACAAATAGGTGATGGTCGACAGGCCGATGTGCGGATGCGGACGCACATCGGCCTCGCGCGGCAGACCGGGCGCAATGTCCTTGGGGCCCATACGGTCGAAGAAGATGTAGGGTCCGATCATGCGGCGCTTGGCGAACGGCAGCACGCGGCCGACCTCGAAGCTGCCAAGGTCGCGGCGGCGCTGCTGGATGATGAGTTCGATCATGGGTGTCCTCCG
>DAITPL010000032.1:7260-23788 GCA_036833615.1 Rhodanobacter sp. | reverse complement strand
TGCCAAGGTCGCGGCGGCGCTGCTGGATGATGAGTTCGATCATGGGTGTCCTCCGAGGTGCCTTGGGGTCTTGACGTTCTCATGGCCGACAGCCGATGGCCACCAGCGCTCGCGATTGTCGCGCGCGGTTGCGGGGCAGTGACTCCACGCGTGCTCGCGATGTTCATCGCGGGTATGCATGGCCGATCGCTTGATGGCAAGGGCTCTGTTGCCGGTCGGGCGAGCGTTACTGCAAGGTCACCGGCGGCAGGTCGAATACCAGCACTTCCGCGCCACTGCCCTGCTCGAGCGTGATCGTCGACTCGTCCTCCAGCATCAGCGCATCGCCCGCCGACAGTTGCTGGCCATTGACCGTCAGGTCGCCGCGCACCAGGTGCACGTAGCCAAGCCGCCCGGGCGCGAGGGCGTACTCGGCGCGCTCGCCGCCATCGAACAGGCCGGCATGCATCAATGCATCCTGGTTGATCGTCACTGATCCCTCGCGACCGTCCGGACTCACGACCAGGCGCAACCTGCCGCGCTTCTCGGCTTCCGGGAACGTCTTCTGCTCATAACCCGGAGTGATCCCGTTCCGCAACGGCAGGATCCAGATCTGCAGGAAGTGCGTGGTCCCGGTCTTGTCATGGTTGTACTCGGAGTGTTGGACCCCGGTGCCGGCGCTCATGCGCTGCACTTCGCCGGGCACGATGCTGGCCTCGTTGCCCATGGAATCGCGGTGCGCGAGGGCACCTTCCAGCACGTAGCTGATGATCTCCATGTCGCGATGGCTGTGCTCGCCGAATCCGGCGCCGGCCTTCACGCGATCCTCGTTGATGACCCGCAGCGCGCCCCAGTGGATATGTTTCGGATCGAAGTAGTTGGCGAAGGAAAAACTGTGCCAGGAGTCGAGCCAGCCGTGGTTCGCGTGGCCTCGCTCGTTGCTGGGGCGCAAAGTGATCATGTTGGACTCCGGTGATTGCTGCCTGGAATCAATATGCGCTCCTTGCGAATGAAAAGAAGATGGTCAGCCGGGGAAGCACTGTTTCCGGAACGAAACAAGCCCGCCGCGATGGCGGGATCGGCGCTGCTGAAACGCCGCGACATTGCACGGGGGACATGCGACGAAGCCGTCGCTATTGCGGCGGTTGCCACAGTTCGACGCGAGTACCTTCCGGGTCCGTGATCCAACCGAAGCGGCCGAATTCACTTTGTTCGACGCGTTCGTCCACCACGACGCCGGCGGCGCGCAGTTGCGCCAGCAGCGTGTCGAGGTCGTCGACGCGAAAGTTGATCATGTACGGCTGCGGACCGGGGCCGAAGTAAGTGGTATCGGCAGCGAACGCCGACCACAACGTGGAGCCAGGACGTTGTTCGTCCTCGCCGAAATGTGCGCCCCCCCAATCTTCGATGTCGAGGCCGAGGTGCTGCGCATACCACGCTGCGAGCGCGGCGGGATCGCGCGATTTGAAGAAGATGCCGCCGAGTCCGGTAACCTTGGCCATGTTGCAGTCCTCTCGATCGGGTTTGCGAGCGGGTGTCAGGGTAATGCCCTTCGCCTTCGCTGCGCTACGCCCAGGACGAACCCGATGGTGGTGGAGCTGGCGCGCGCCGCCGCTCCCGAGCTTGTCGAAGCGCAGGATGGATGTTGCCGCTGCTCCATCGGGCGTGCAGCTCTGCAGTCACCAACGCAACGTTGGACCGGACCCAAGGTGCGTGGCGCCGCCGCTCCGTAGGGCGGGCACTGCCCGCCGCTCTTCGATCAGGCTGCGAGAGCAAAGGCCGGCGGGCAGTGCCCGCCCTACGAAGCTGCGGTTGCGGTGTCGAAGAACGCTTGTACATCGGTCAGCTCATGCGTGCGCGGCATTGGTGGCAGGCTGGCCAGGAACAGTTTGCCATAGCCCTTGCTCGACAGGCGCGGATCGCACAGCACCAGCACACCGCGATCGTGTACATCGCGGATCAGGCGACCCGCGCCCTGCTTCAGCGCGATCACCGCGCTGGGCACTTGCCAGCCCATGAACGGGTTGATGCCGGATTGTTCCAGCGCTGCCAGGCGGGCCATCAGCACCGGATCGTCGGGCGCGGCAAACGGCAGTTTGTCGATCACCACCACGCTGAGCGCGTCGCCCACCACATCGACGCCTTCCCAGAAACTCGCGGCCCCAAGCAGCACGCCATGGCCGCAGGCGCGGAAGTCTTCCAACAGGCGCGGGCGGGGTGCCGTGCCCTGGACAAACAAGGGCCACGGCACCTTGCCCTGCAGCAGTTCAGTGGCGTGGCGCAGCGCGCGATGCGAGGTGAACAACAGGAACGCCCGGCCGGCGGATGCCTGCAACACCGGCAGCACGGCGTCGATCACTGCAGCGGTGTACTCGCGTGCATTCGGGTCCGGCAATCCCGGCGGGAGATAGCACAGCGCTTGATGGGCGTAATCGAATGGGCTGCGCAACAACAACGTGCGCGGCTCGTCCAAGCCAAGCTGGCGCGCGAAATGCGCGAACTTGCCGGCGACCGAAAGCGTGGCCGAGGTGTGGATCCACGCCGCCTGCGTGCGTTCGCGCAGCGCGCGCATGGGGTCGGCAAGATCCAGCGGCGTGACGTACAAGGCAAAGCCGCGTGGGAAGCGTTCGTACCAGCGCACGTCAGGCGCGATATCCGGAACCACCGTGGTGTCGGCGGTATGCTCGGCACGGCCGTCCGCGTCGTCGCCGCGAACGTCCGCGGATGCAGCGCTGACAATGCGCTCCAGACGCGATGCAAACAGCACCGCGCGCTCGTGCAAATTCGCCAGGCCACGCGAGCGTTCCGCTTGCGAATCCAGCAGTTCGGCCAACACCTGCAGCAGCGCCTGCACCTCGTCCAACGCGGCAGCGGCAGTAGCGCGCGCCAGCAACCGCCCGATCGCGCCACGCGCCGGCAACCCTTCAAGCGCCAGCCGCAACTGGCGTACGGCGGCCTGCAACGCCTGCACGGGTTCCAGCAGCAATCCTATCGCGCCGGTGATGCCCGCGCATTCGGCCAGGGTATCCTGCGCCAGGTCATGCAACTGGCGCGCACTGACACTTTGCGAGAAGAACTGGCCGGCCAGCTCCGGGAGCTGATGCGCCTCGTCCAGAATAAATGCGGCCGCATCCGGCAGGATCTCGCCAAAGCCGTCCTGCTTCAGCGCCAGGTCGGCAAACAACAGGTGATGATTGACCACCACCACATCAGCTTCCTGCGCTTCGCGACGGGCCTTGAACACATGGCAGTCGGCGTAGAACGGACACTCCACGCCAAGACAATTTTCTGCCGTCGACGTGACCCGCGGCCACAACGGCGACTCCTCCGGCACCTCGGCCAGCTCCATGCGATCCCCGCGCCGCGTGCGCGCTGACCACGCCCGGATCGTCGCCAGCTGCGTCGCCTGCGTGGCATCCAGTGCCCCGCCATCACGCACGGTCTGCTCCAGCCGGTACAGACACAGGTAGTTCGCGCGCCCTTTCAACAACGCGGTTTTCGGGCGCGCGCCCAATACCGAACGCACGCGCGGCAGGTCGCGAAAATACAGCTGATCCTGCAGCGTCTTGGTGCCTGTGGAAATGATCACGCGCGCACCGGAAAGCAGTGCCGGCACCAGGTAGGCAAACGTCTTGCCGGTGCCGGTGCCCGCCTCGGCAACCAGCGTCTCGCGCCCGACAATGGCCTGCTGCACTGCCCGCGCCATGGTCTGCTGCGCTTCGCGCGGGGCAAAATTCGGCACTTCGCGCGCAAACGGACCGTCCGCACCAAGCAGCGCACTGCAGTCGTCGGGGGTCGCGCCATCAAGGTCAGTCATCGGGCAAGTATGGCGGGGGGACCGGCGCGAACAAACCCTCGCCACTCACGTGCGCCACCGGCACCACGCGCACGGCTCCAGGATCGCCAGCAGGGTCGGGCAATTCCCTGTGACATACTCGCCGCCAACGCCGCTCGGCACTCGATCAGTTGACGGAGTAACGCGGGATGACAATGGAACTGAGCTTGCTGGCCTGGGCCACCATATTGGGGCTGCTGCAAATTGCCCTGGTCGCTACCTGTTCGGTCGTCCAGCGCGGACTGCCCTGGGCCGTCGGCCCGCGCGATGACGCCCTGCCGGCGCTCTCCACCGTGGCTGGCCGGCTCGATCGCGCCCGCGGCAATTTCCTGGAAACGTTTCCGTTCTTCGTCGCGCTGGTGCTGGCCAACCATGTACTGCAACAGCACGACAGCATGACGACCCTGGGCGCCCAATTGTATTTCTGGGCGCGAGTGGCCTATGTGCCGGCGTATGCAGCCGGCATCCCTTACCTGCGCACGCTGATCTGGGCGGTGAGCATCGTCGGCCTCGTGCTCCTGCTCGTCGCCTTGCTCTGACCCAACCACCGGCACCGCGACCGCCACGGCAAGTAACGCAGCGCAGGGCGGGCACTGCCCGCCGCGGTAAGCGCTGAAGCGGCTTCAGTACCGCGGAACACCGGGTTTGTGACACTCCTGTACCCACTTGCGGGCGCTGGTCGCGCCGGCCAGATCGCGCGCCTGCAGGCGGATTTCCACCACCGTCTGCCAGTTGCGCGCGCACAGCGGACCGAGCTTGGGGCCGAGCGACCACGACTGGTGCGCGAGTTTCTCCGCGACGGAAAAATTCTTGCGGCGCACGGCAACTTCCGCGCGATCCTGCAGCAGATCGGGTGAGTCCGGGCTCAACTTCAGCGCCTGATCAAGTGCGGCCGCCGCTTCGGCATAACGCCCCGCCCGTTCGTCGCTTGCAGCCGAATCCTGCAACGCGGCCACGCCCGGATCACGCAACGGAGTAACGCTGATCACGGAGTGCTCGCGCTCGCCAGCGGCACGGATCGACGCCACCAGATCGTACGTCGGCGCCGCCGCCAGTGCCGGCGCTGGTGCCGGTTTGGCAGTTGGCGCAAACCAGCTGCAACCAGTGAGGCTGCCAGCCACCAGCAACGCTGCCACTGCCACCAACTTGCCTGACGTCATGAACATGCTCAGTCCTGAATGGGTACCGCCGCCGGTGCCGGCGGCACGCTGGCGGACGGGGATATCGATTCGCCGCCCTGGCCCAGCAAGCTCTGCCAGAAGCAACCCTCGGTGTCGGGCGACAACGTGCCATCCACGACCGGCACCTGGCGCGCCCCGGCACACTGCGGATCAGTGCGCTTGCCGTCGGCGGGATTGATCCACGCCATTTCCAGACCATCCCCCGGCGCTGCCGAAAGCGGACGCGTCGGGAGTTTCGCAAACAACTCGCGCCACGCCCGCAAACCGCCGGTGGCGCCAAACAGGCCGGTGGACTTGTTGTCGTCACGACCCAGCCAGAACACTGCCAGATGCTCGCCAGTGAAGCCGGCAAACCAGCTGTCGCGCGTGTCGTTGCTGGTGCCGGTCTTGCCTGCCGCATGCAACCACGCCAGGCCCGAATTGCCGATGGCACTGGCGGTGCCGTACAACGCCACCTGCTGCATCGCCCAGGTCGTCAAGCGCACGGCGGGCTGGTACTCGCCGCGGCCGGATTGCACTTGATAACGCTTGATCGTGTGGCCGTTGCCATCGACCACGCCGCGCACTGCCACCAACGGCAACGCATGCCCGTCTGCGGCCAAATACTGGTACAGCTGCGCCACCTGCAACGGTGACACGTCAATCGCACCAAGCAGCAGCGACGGGCTGGGATTGACGTTGACGAGCCCGAACGATTCCAGGAACGCCTTGATGCGCGGCAAGCCCACCGCCAGCCCCAGATGAATGCTGGCCAGGTTCCACGATCGCGCCAGCGCGTCCACCATCGGCACCTGGCCGTGGCTCTGGTTGTCGTCGTTTTGCGGCGTCCACATGCTGCCATTGGGTTGGCGCAGGCTGACCGGACCATCGTCCAGCAGGCTGAGCAGGTTCCAGCGCTCCGGCTGGGTGAGCGCCACCAGATAGACAAACGGTTTGATCGTCGAGCCCATGGGGCGGCGCGCATCCAGCGCGCGATTGAACCCCTGGTCGCCGGGCAGCTTGCTGCCGACCACCGCCAACACGCTGCCGGTTTTTGCCTCGGTGACCACTGCCGCCGCCTGCACCGCGGCACCACGCTTGCCCAAGCCCTTCAGGGTGCCGGTGATGGCCTGCTCGGCGTACAACTGCGCCGCCGGGTCGAGCGTGGTGAACACCGACAGATTGCCCTGCCGCAGCGATTGCTCGTCAAAGTCGGCGGTGATCTGCTTGCGCACCAATTCCATGAACGCAGGGAAGCGATTGTGCGGCAACTGGCCATTGCGAATGACATCCAGCGGGGCAGCCTGCGCGGCGTTGAGCTGGCCGGTGGCAAGCAGTCCGGTGTTGGCAAACTCCTGCAGCACCAGGTTGCGTCGCGCCAATGCGCGTGCCGGTGCCCGCCGCGGATCGTAGTAACTGGGTCCCTTGACCATGCCCACCAGCAGCGCGATTTCCTGCGGCCGCAAGTCTTCCAGCCGGCGACCGAAGTAAAACTCCGCCGCCGCGGCAAACCCATGCACGGCCTGCGCACCGCGCTGGCCGAGGAACACATCATTGACGTATGCCTCGAGAATCCGCGCCTTGCTGTAATGCATTTCGAGCAGCAACGACATCAGCGCTTCGTTGACCTTGCGCGTGAGACTTTGCTCGCGACTGAGGAACAGGTTGCGCACCAGTTGCTGGGTCAACGTGGAACCGCCCTGCACCGTGTGCCCGGCGCGCAGGTTGGCGAACGCCGCGCGCGCAATGGCACCAAAGTCGATGCCGATGTGATGCTTGAAATCGCGGTCTTCCACCGCCTGCAATCCGCTCACCAGGAGCGCAGGCACGTCGCCCAGATGCACAAAGCGGCGTTCTTCCTGATCGGCGCCATACAGCGTGGCAATGCGCGCCGGATCCAGATGCGCCAGCGCCACCGACTGGTCGCCAGCCACGTCGCGCACTTGCTGCACGATGCCGCGACCCAGCGTGACCTGGATGCGTTTGGGCAGCTCGCCACCATCCGGGCCGGCATAACCGCGCGACGAGATGGTGTAACGCGATCCACGTTTCGCCCAGCTGCCGGGCACCTCGCCATGCCCATCGGCGCTGTAACCGGCAAACGTCAGCTCCAGTTCCAGCGCCGCCGGCGTCATCGGCGTGCCGGCTGCCAATGGCAGCGGACGCGCATACACCCGCGTTGGCACGGAAAACACCAGGTCGTTGAAACGATCCTGCACCCGGCTGTTCAGCACCAGGGTGTACGGCAGCACAAAGCCGAAGAACAGGCCCAGGCCAATCCATGCCGGAATGCGCAGCCACGGCCAGCAACGGCGCGCGAACGATCGGGTACGAACAAACAAAGTCGGGATATCCGGCAAACAGACTGACCAATGATAGGACCTGCTACCCGGCGCGGATATGAACGCCGTCAGCGTTCAACTGCGTGCGGTGCGGCGGCTGCGGCGCCAGTCACGAAAGCTGCAGCTTGGCTGCAGGAAAGGTTCTGTCCGGATTCGTCAGCCCGGGCCGCATCCGGCAGGAATCAAAGTGGCGGCGACCACGCGGCGGCATCGGGTGCAAACCCGCGCGGATGGATACCGAGCAGCCGCTCCATTTCACTGTTGTCGGCAATCAAATCCGTGTCCAGCCGGGTCAATGGACCACGCCAGCGGGGCGACGCACGACGGCCACAACGCAGCAGCCACGCTGGCAGTGGCACCGGCAGCGTGGCGTGCGGCAAGCTGCTGCGCACGCGCGCAAACATGCTGCCGGCGGTGAGCCGCTCACCGCCACCCATGGCGAGCACGTGCCCGGCTGCGGCCGGGCAATCCAGGGCCGCGAGTACCGCCTGGGCCAAATCATCCGCGTGGACCGGCTGGCGCAAACCTCGCGCCACCGGCAACGGGAACACGCGCAAGCGCATCGCCCGGCGCGCAATCGGGGTCAGACTCTTGTCCAGCCCGGCGCCATAAACCAGCGTCGGGCGCAACACGGTCCACGCGCAACCCTGCCTGGCACACGCCGCAGCCAATGCCGCCTCGCCGGCGCGCAATTGCCGTGACAGTTCGCGCTCAGCCGGGACGGCAGACTCGCGCTTGCTTTCGGCGCTCATCGAGCTGGTGGCGACGACGCGCGGCGCCAACGCCAGCGGCGTGCGGGCGAGCCAGTCGGCAAATGCCTGCAACGGTCCGCAGCTGATGATCGCCGACACCGGCGGCAACGCCGGGACGTCATCGGGCAGCCGTCCGTGCAGCCAACGCAGATCGAGCTGCGCGGTGCGTGGCTGGCGGCTCAACGCCAGCACTTGCTCGCCACCGGCCAGCAGCCGCGGCAACAGGAAGTGACCGATCTGACTGCTGGCGCCAATTACCAGTACGGTCATGCGCCGCTCACGAGCCGGCCAGGCGCGCGCTGAGACTCGCCAGGCGTGCATCACCCGGCGTCAGCTTGCGCGCACGATCCAGCGCTTGCGCCGCACCGGCACGATCGCCGCGCGCCAGTTGCTGCTCGGCCTGATCCAGCCAGGCGGAAGTCAGGCGTGCGGCCATGCCGGCGTGCTGCGCATCACCCGGCGCGAGTTCGGCGTGATTGGCCAGCATGTCGTTGGCCTGACGCAGGTTGCCGGCGGCCAACGCCCGTTGGAACTGCTGCACAACGGTGTCCGGCAAGGCCTGCAACCCCTGCCGTGCAGCGGGATTGTTGCCGTCGATGGCCAACGCACTGCGATACAGATCGAAGGCACTGTCGCCGGGTGGCATCATGATGTCGCCGCGTTGCGCGGCGGCGCGTGCGGCTTGCACGAGACGGGCGATGGTCGCGCTTTGCTGCGGCGACAGCACCGGCGCCACCGTCGCCGCAGCGCCGTCGTCACCTGCGCTGTCGGGCGCTGGCGCAGGCGAACGAGCGCTGTTGGCCAGATGCGCACGGGCGGCCGCCAGATCTGCCGAGCGCGGTGCCAGCAACGCGGCCTGGGCGAGCAACCGGGTTGCCTGTGCGCTGTCGCCGGCATCCGTGGCGGCATTCGCCTGCACCGTCAGCGCCTGCGCGATCTTGCCCAGTCCATCACGCGCCTCGGCGCTGTCCGGGTCCAGCAGCAACGCCGCCTTGAAATGGGCAAGTGCCGTGTCGTCGCCCGCCCCGTTGATGCGACCGGCACGCAACGCCGCCTGACCTTGTTTGACCTCGCTGGCCACGGCGCGGTGATCCGGTGCGGGGGCGGCCTGGATCGGCGCGGGCGGCGGCGGCAAGGTCGCGGCAACCGCGGGCGTGGCGGCCGCTGCCATGGTTGCCGCAGGCGCGGCCGTGGGCGCGGTTCGCGCCGCCTGCAGCTGCGCCTGCGCCGCCCGCAAGGCGGGCAGCGCGCCATTGGTCGGTTGCAGTGCCGCCAGTTCTTCGATGCGCGCGCCAGCGGTCGCTGCATCGCGCGTGTCCAGTGCCTGCTGCGCCCGTCGGGCCATGACCTCGCCCACCTGATCCAGCCCGTGCGTGGCTACGGCACTACCCGGGTCGGCGTGGGCTATTTGCTGATACAGCGCCGCAGCGCCTTGCGGACCATCCAGCTTGCCGGCGGCCAGCGCCTGTTGCGCCCGTTCCACCAGGTCCGGTGTGGCCGGTGCCGGCGCCCGCGCCGCCAGGATCGCGCGATCGAGGCGGTCGATATCGCTGCCGCCGCCGAGGAGCTCCCGCGCCACCACCGCCTGTTGTGCAGCCTCATCCACATGTCCCGCCTGCAGGGCCGCGTCCGCCTGCGCCAGCAACGCCCGGCCGGTGCGTTGCAAGCCGTCATGGGCCGCATCGTTGTCAGGCTGCACGGCAATGACCGACTGAAACAACTCCCGCGCGCTGGTACCGTCCTGGCCGTCCAGATGGCCAGCCTGCAATGCCTGTTCCGCGCGCCCGAGCACGTCATTGAGCTCCGTCCGCGGCACCATGCCCCGCAATCTGCTCTGGTTGACCCACACCACGGCCACCGCCGCAACCAGGACCAGTACCAGCACGATCAGCCAGCCACGCCGCCGCGTCGGCGCTGGTGCTGGCGTGCGCGACACGCGTTCGCCGGCCGTTATCGGCGGCAGCGTGTCGACGTCTTCGGCTGGTACCTCGAGGTCGGTCAGATTGCCCAATGTGGGCTCTGTGCGACCGCGTGCATTCGCTTCGTGCTGGTCTCGATCCCGGGCCATGGGTCCATCGCTGTCAAGGTGACACTTCAGCTTAACATCGGCCTGCACACTCGCTTCGTCCGCTCCGCGCCGGCGTTCAGCTTGCGCCTCTGTTGCCGGCCCCGCGCGCAGCGAACCAACCGCGGTACACGCCACAGCGTGCGGCTCTTCGTAGCGGGCATCGCCCGCCGCCTCTTGCTCCGTACGCTCCACGCTGCAACCGCCACGGCGGGCAGTGCCCGTCCTACACAGCCCGGGCACATGCCGACGAACAGCAGGAGACGCGCTTCGCAGGATCAACGTTGGCGCGGCGCAGTCGACACCGGTAACGCGGCGCGCCGCGCAAGCTTCAGGCGCCGGCAATGCGGCGCGCATCGACCACGTTGGGCAAGGCGCCGAGTTTGCCGAGCAGGGTCGACAATTGTTCGAAGTCCTGCACGCGCAGCGTGAACCGCACTTCCACCTCGCCGCTGCTGGCAAACACGCGACTGGACGAAGCGACGATGTGCACGTTGGCGTTGCTGACGACGTTGGTGACGTCTTTTTGCAGCCCCTTGCGATCGTAACCGCGTATTTGAATGTCGACCTCGTACGCGTGCGCCCCGGCGCTGCCCCAGGCCACGTCGATCACCCGATCCGGATCACGCCGGTGCAGCCGCGCCAGGCTTCCGCAATCGGCGCGATGCACGGACACGCCGCGCCCCTTGGTGATGTAGCCGCGCACGTCGTCACCGGGCAACGGCTGACAGCAGCGCGCCAGGGTGGTGAGCAGGTTGCCGATGCCCTCGATGGTGAGCGCGCTGCGATCAAGCGTCAGTGGTCGGGCGGTCGGCGCCGGCGCAGCTGGCGCCGGGGGCTGGGCGGCCTCCTGCAGCGCGCGCGCAATCTGCCCGCCGGTGATCTCGCCCAAGGCCAGGGCGATCAGCAGTTCGTCCTGGCTTTTCAGATGAAAGTGCGCCGGCAAGGCGGCGACATCGGCGCTGCCCAGGGCGAGGCGTTTCAACTCGCGCTCGAGCATCGTGCGCCCGACCGCCAGGTTGGTGTCCCGGGCGACGCGGCGGAACCAGCTGCGCACCTTTTCCCGTGCCCGCGGCGTGTGCAGGTAACCCTGCTGCGGCGACAGCCAGTCGCGGCTGGGATCGGCCACCTTGGCCGTGAGAATCTCCACGCGATCACCGCTGTGCGGCTGGAACACCAGTGGCACGATGCGCCCGTTGACCTTCGCGCCGCGGCAGCGATGGCCCACCTCGGTGTGCACGAGGTAGGCAAAATCCAGCACGGTCGCGCCACGCGCCAAGTCAAACACTTCGCCCTTGGGTGTCAGCAGGTAAACGCGGTCTTCCAGCAGCTCGGTGGCCAGATCGGCATCCAGGCTGTCGTCGCCGGGTGCACGCGGCTCCAGCAACTTGCGCATCCACGCGATCTTCGCCTCGAACTCGGCATCCCCACTGCCGCCTTCCTTGTAGCGCCAATGCGCAGCAACCCCAAGCTCGTTGGCGCGATGCATGTCGTGCGTGCGGATCTGCACTTCCAGCGCCCGCCCGGACGGTCCGCGCACGGCCGTGTGCAGCGAGCGGTAACCATTGTTCTTGGGTCGCGCGATGTAATCGTCAAATTCGCTCGGCACGTGCTGCCAGTGTGCATGCACGACCCCAAGCGCGGCGTAGCAATCGGTGATCGAGTCGACCAGGATGCGTACCGCGCGGATGTCATACAGGTCGGCAAACCCCAGCCCCTTGCGCTGCATCTTTCTCCAGATGGAATAGATGTGCTTCGGCCGCCCGGCCAGTTGCGCACGGATGCCGGCGGCATCCAGCGCCTGCTGCAACTGGGCAAGGACGTCGGCGATGAATTCCTCGCGGTCGGCCCGGCGCTCGTCCAGCAGGCCGGCAATGCGCCGATACAACTCCGGCTGCAGAAAGCGGAAGGCGAGATCTTCCAGCTCCCACTTCAATTGCCAGATGCCCAGGCGATTGGCCAAGGGCGCATGGATGTCGCGCGTCAGCCGCGCCAGCGCCGCCGCGCGCTCGGCCGGCTGCGCGGTGGCGGCGCGCATCTGCGCCAGTTGTCGCGCCAGCAGCACAAACACCACGCGCAAATCGTGCACGATCGCCAACAGCAAGCGCCGCAAACCTTCGACCGCCGCGTGCGGCGTACGTTGCTGCGCGTGCAACGCCCACACCTGCCCCGCCGCCTGCTGGCCGCTGACCAGCCGTTGCACTTCCGCCGGCAAGTCGCCACGCCTGACCTCCCACTGCGCCGGATCCACCCGCGCCAGCTCAAACCACAGTGCCGCCGCCTGGGTGGCCTCATCACAACCCAGCGCGGCCAACAGATCCAGCACCTCACAGCACTCGCTTTCAAGCACCGCGCACGTTGTGCAGGCAGCCAGCGCATCGGCCAGCACCGGCCCTGGCGCGTGCTGCTGGTGCCATTGGGTCAGCGTGGATGTGCTTGCCGCATGCGACATGATCGGGATACTCGTGACAGACGTGCATGGTAACTGCAGCGCGCCGAAGCATCCCGCTGCTTGGCATGCCTGTCACTACCGCGCAGAATCCGCCGTGACCTTCAACCGCCAGTGCCAGGGACTCCACCATGATGATCCGCGCCCGCCATGTATTTGCCATGCTCCTGCTTGCGCTGCCCCTCGGCGCGCTGCCCGCATACGCCCAACAGGCCAACGGCCTGCAGCAACGCATGACCCCGGAGCAGTTCAAGGCGGCGGGCCTGGACAAGCAGTCCCCCGAGGAACTGGCCTACCTCGACCACTGGCTGGCCACCCAGGACCAGCCCGCCACAAAAATGGTCGACGCCAGCGGCGAACCGGTGTTTTACGCCAGCAAGGCGAAACGCGAGCGGATCGACACCCACATCGTCGGCGCCTTCGCCGGGTGGGAGAAGAACCAGGAATTCACCATGGCCAACGCGCAAGTCTGGCGCGTCATCGACCCAAACCCGCACGCGTGCAAGCGTGCCACCGACCCCCAGGTGCAGATCAAACCATCGCTGCTGGGCACTTGGCTGATGTACGTGCCGTCGTGCTACGAAAACGCCCACGTCAAACGCGTACGCTGAGCCGCGCAGGCACGGGTGCGGTGTTTGCAGTGGGGTGGTTGCTTCCGGCTGCGTGACAAGGCAAATCCCAGGGCCTGGCAGGTGCTTGCGGTATGGTCTGGCAGGCATAATGCTGTCGCCATTCCGCCGCATGCCCAACCATGGATCCCACTCGATGAAACCGTACTCGTCCAGCCTGTTGTCGCTATTGGCCCTGTTGCTGCTCGCCTCCGCCCCGGTATGCGGCCAGCAGGCCGTGCAGTTGCAGCAACAAATGGGCGCCACCGAGTTCAAGGCCTCCGGGCTGGAGAAGTTGAGTCCGTCCGAGCTTCACCATTTGCAGCAATGGCTGGCCGAACACTCCGGGACGCTGACGACCACGGTACCCGCATCGGAAGCCACATCCGCCGCGGCCGTCAGTGACAGCCAGGCAGCAACCAGTCGCCGCGGCTGGTTCAGCCACAAGTCCGACCGCACCGACGCGAAGGCCGAGACCAAGGCCAGAAATACTGTCACCAGCAAGATCGCCGGCGCTTTCAATGGCTGGGATCCGGGCAGCACCCTGACCTTGGAGAACGGGCAGAAATGGCGGGTAGTCGACGGCAGCTCGCTGACCGTACGCGAGACCATGGCTAGCCCTGAGGTGACGGTGAAACCCGGCTTCCTCGGCAGCTGGACCTTGAAGGTGCGTGGTTACAACACCAACGCCAAGGTCAAACCGGCGAACTGAGTGACGCTGGACGCATTGACCGGCCCGCGGTGCAGCGACATACGGGCACGCCGAGGCCGTCCGGGCAACTCCTCGCCACACCTGCAAACACCAAGTCGAGCTCGTTGTCAGGCTTCAACAAGCGCCCAGGCGATGAAGGCAGTCAGTGCGATGGCGCTTGATGGGGACATTGCGAACCTCGCTGGTGAGACCCGACGCTTGAATCAGGCGCGGGGCATCCAACTCTGGTTGAGTGAACAGTCAGTCGCCACTCAACGCCCGCTCCCACGATGCGACTGGACCGGCCCGAAGGCAAAACAGTGGGTGACACTCGGGAATGACCACTTCGCTCCATTGAGCATGCGTCGCTGGACTGCGGGCCAACAGCTTGTTTTGCAGATGACGCCACTCATGCGCAAGCTGCCCCGAACTGACCGGTATTTCCTGGACTGCCCGAAGCGGGCCAACCTTCGCTCGATTGAAGTTGTAGCCACGCGCCGTGGCCTCGTCCTGGATGGCCGCGAGGTACATATTGATGGCTGACCGTGGATGCGGATGTCCGCGAAAACGCTCAAGCTGTGGATGGTGAATATAGCCGCGCGTTTCGCCACCGAGCACAGCCTTGGCAAGCAGCGCCTCACGCCAAAGCGCGACCAACCCTTTGGCGTCCAGATATTTCGGATGCAATGACCATAAGCGCATGTCGTGGCGTCTGGAGTTGTGCCGAGCCGCGAAGGGACTTCGGCTTGAATGAATTGTCAGGGCCCTGCCCGTGGAGCCTCATCGGGCAACTCCTGTTGCTCCTCATGGATCAGCGAACTCAGTTCGCGCAGCCTGGAAACAACCTCTGGCCTTTCCGGTCTGGGGACAATCTGGTTGATTGCCGCAAGTACTTCTGCGGGGCTGACAGGACCGTTCGGGCCGAGAAACGTTGCGCACACCTAGCCAGTGGCAACCATTCTGCGACGCCGTTGAAATACTTGGCGAAGATAGAACGCGTCGTCGTCCCAAAAAACAATTTGGGTCAAAAGTTGGTATCTCTGAAACACTCTCAGTGGGTGTCGAAACCGCAAGGTTGCGAAGCTGGCGAGCGGAGCCCAATGACGCTTGATCAATGCGGCGGCAACGCCTGCCCGCAACGCAAGGCCAACCCTTCCCAGGTCCGTGATCGCCAGGTAACGATCATCGCTGATCTTGGAAACGTCGACATCGTTTGGCAACACGATAAACGGCAGGGAGAACACGTCCAGCACATTCATGCGCTTGCGCCAGAGTGACGTGAGAATAAGCCACAGCAGCCGTAGACTTGGTCTCATCGCCGACACCTTCTGTCCGGAGCCTGACGCCAGTAGTGAGCCGAGTCGCGCAGCGGCGGAACGGCCGTGTGGCATAGCTGGGTACCACCGTTGAAGCCACGAAACAAGTTCGGCTCGAACGAATTGTCAGGCCGTATCGCACGCAAAGCCGCGAAAGACGAGTGGCAAGACTGGCCTCAAGTCGTATACCGTTTCGCGCCCGTCGACAAAAGCCAGTTCAAGTACAGGATCCGTGCAAGGCGATAGTTGACCAAACCGGCTGCGCGTGCCGCCCGAGATGGCTCAGACAAGTTTCCGCTTGATGGGAGTCCAACGATCAGGCCACACACATCCCGAATGGGCAAGGAATGATTGAGTGGCTCACGCGCTGGCGGGCCAGAACGGTGCACGAAGGAAAGATAAACCAGCTCGGGCTCTTCGAGTGGAACGCCTTCGGCGAACTCGATCACCGCACCCGGCGAAGGTAGTCGTTCCCAGCGCCTCGTGCGGCTCGAATAAACTGTTCAGCGCGCATTGACCGGCTGTTCCAAGTGCTGCCCTGTCCGCTCGGCTGTCTGTGCACCCGTTTCATGCAGCTGAAACTGAACCAAAAGTATGCGAGCTGCGGGATGTTTACGCGCCCTTGCCGCCGTGATGCGTAGGTTCGGCTCACAACGGTTCGAGTTTCACGTTCGCTCCGCACGCGCTGAGCCGTTCCAGGCGTGGGCAGGCACCAGGAGACTGAGATGAACTTCAGGATTACCCGCGTTACCGCATTGGCGGCGGGCTTGATGGCCATGGGCTTGGCCGGCTGCTCGCAATACGTCAAGAAAGCCGACTTGAATATGGCCATTCAGCAGTTGCAGCAGAAACAGGACAGCCAGCAGCAGCAGATCGACGAGATCAAGCAGCAAATGCAGTCGCAGTTCTCCAAATACGACGCCCAGATCACCAGCATGCAAGGACGGGTCAGAATCGACACGGTGGCGCACTTCGCCTTCGACAGCGCCACGTTGAACGATCAGGACCGGCCAGGCTTGCAGGACTTCGCTGCGACGGTCAGCAAGTATCACCCCAACGTGTTGATCACAGTGGAAGGCTTCGCCGATCCGGCCGGGTCCCGCGCCTACAACAAGCGGCTCGGCATGCAGCGCGCCAATGCGGTGCGTGACCTGCTGATCAGCAGCGGCCTGCCGCAAGACCAGGTACGCGCCGTCAGCTACGGGGAAGACAGCAACCGCCAGGTGGTCGCCGGCGCCACCCACGATCCTGGCGCCGACAACCGCAGGGTCTCGCTGACCGTGGATGCTGCCGGCGTCGGCGCCGAGGCACCCGCGACGGCATCCTGAGTC
>DAITPL010000032.1:0-7160 GCA_036833615.1 Rhodanobacter sp. | reverse complement strand
ATCGGAAATAAACCTGAGCCCTTTTTCGGCGTCTGCAACAAAGACTTGATCGCATTGCGCACCTTTGGCCACGCAGGCGAATACGGGCTGGCAACTTCAAAATGTCCAAGGCCCGGCAGAATGACGAGGTTCACGGAATCTCCGGCCGCGGATGCCGCCTTGGCGTACTTTTCCCCCAACCACATCGGCCTGAGGTTGTCGTGATCTCCCCAGACAAGCACCTGGGGAACGCCAAGGGGCAGCATCTTGCTGGCGGAAACCTGCACATACCGTTCCGGTACATTGCCAGGTGAACCGCCGAGCAACTGCTCCACAACGCGGCTTTGGCAGGCTGCCATCTCCACGGCGATTTCCGTTTCCATATCGCCGGGACCCGCCAAATCGACGACGCCGCGAACCAGCAACGGTTCGGCGGCATAGAGCACGCTGCGCGGCGAGAGTCGCTTGCGTGCGGCGACCCACATTGCGAGATGGCCACCGGCCGAGTGCCCTACGACGACTACGTGATCGAGGTCGAGTTGGTACTGCTGGGCGATGTGACGCAGATAGTCCACGCCTCGACCCACGTCGTCATAGGTTCCCGGCCAGCCGCTCCCAGGCTGGGGAAGTCGGCGGTATTCAAGGTTCCAGGTCGCGATGCCTTCCGTTTTCAGTGCGTCCGCAATGGGTGCCATATCACGCAACGTGGCGTAATCGGCTTTCCAGCAGCCTCCGTGAATGAGGATTGCGACGGGATGCAATCCGCGCGTCGATGGAACCCGCAAGTCGGCAAATTGACTTGGATCCCTTCCGTACGCTATCCGATAATCTGCCGGTTGGCTCGGCAACGCCTGAAACTCGGCGGGTCCCATTTGGCCATCAACGTTCGCCGTTGACGACGGTCGAGGTGTTGTTGCGCGTGCAGTGAGGGCGCACGGGGCGAGAATGGTCAAGGCCGTCATGCACAAGAGTTGTCGAAACATCTCTTTTCTCCCCAATGCCGCCCAACGCCGGGATCAAGCGGCGGCGTAGCCGTCCGCTTGAATGAAATGTCAGACGGTTGCGACGCGGTTTGCGCGCGCAACAGCGACTGACCAGACGAGCAAAGAGCTTGAACAACCGCCCCCGACTACCAGCGCTGAAAACCAGGGGCTTGGACGACGCTGCGCGAAATGTTGTGCAGCGATGAACGACAAGACAGCGCGGAGCTGGGCAAAACACCACACGAAGAACCACCGCGAACTACCACCAACACCTGAATCAAGCCGAGCCGCGAAGCGGCGGACGCTCCTGCGAAAAAGTGCACACCGCGGGTCAGACACATCGGGGCTCGAACTCGATCGGTGAACGATACCCCAAGGTCGAGTGCAAGCGGTGCCGATTGTGGAAATCGATGTAACTGCGCAGGGCCGATCGCGACTACCGATCGTCCGTGAAGCGCTGCAGAAGAAGGCAGTCAGGACAATTCAGCGATTGGCAACCCTGCGGAAACCGCTCCCGGAACCTTTTTTCCGAAGCAGGCAATTCTTTGCCAGAATGCAGTCATGTTCAACCGGATAAGAAACTGGCGCGCGCGGCGGCTGATTGTTCGGCGCCCGCTCGCCGAAGGGCTGTGGCGCGACGCACTCCGGCGCTGTACGTCAGCGCGTCGGCTGGGCGCGTCGGATCAGGCCACGCTACGCGTGTTGGCGACGTTGTTCCTGCATCGCAAGTCGCTGGAGCCGACCCAGGGGTTGCAGCTTGACGACGCCGATCGGGTTTTGCTCGCCGCCCACGCCTGCGTACCCATCCTGAAACTGGGCCTTGATTGGTACGACGGCTGGCACAGCGTCATCGTGTACCCGGCCGCATTCGCTCCACGTCGCGAACACGTGGATGCCGCTGGCGTCGTTCACCAGACCAACACCATCCTGGCCGGTGAGGCATGGGGCCGTGGGCCGGTGATTCTGTCCTGGGCGGATGTGCTGGATATCGAGCAGCGACCCGGGCACAACGTGATCATCCACGAAATGGCGCACAAGCTCGACATGCTCAACGGGGACGCCAACGGCTTTCCGCCGCTGCACCGGCGCATGGATCGCCGCGTGTGGTCGCGGGTTTTCTCGACCGCCTGGGATCGCCTGCGGGATGAGCAACGCAACGGGGCCGAGTTGCCGATCGATCCGTATGCCTTGGAAAGCCCGGCCGAGTTCTTTGCGGTTGCCAGTGAGCAGTTCTTCGAGACACCCGCGTCATTGCAGCAGCATTTGCCGGACGTATACCGGCAGCTGGAACAGTTTTACCGGCAGCATCCATGCTGAGCGCCAGCTGGGTGTCGCAGACAATGAAGCGGTTGGGCAACCGTGCGGAAGTGCCCCGACACCTTCCCTCGCATCACCGCCTGCGTAGTGGCACGGCATCAAGGCCGGGACACCTTGTCAGCATCGGATCAGCAGGAAGGCAAGAGCCCAGCAACACCCGCCTACATCAACGGCTGAAGCCACCGAGCCATCCGAAGTAAGCCGCGCCCAAACGGTCGAGAGCGGCGCGTGCCTCCGTGCTTGGCTCACCATAAACGGACAATGATGTCGGCGCGAAGTAGGTGAGAAACCGCTCGGCGAACTTGGTGTTGAAGTTGCCGAGATGAGCCAACACCCCCGCTGAATCCGCATAGCGCTCGTTGATGTGGCAAGCCTTGCCATCCGCGCTCAGAAACCATTCGTATCCTACCGCCCCCGTTTCCTGCCTGGTGCCAGCCACCATCTCATTCATCAAGGCCCGAGCGTCGTCCAGATGACCCTCATTTACGGACATCTGAAGATTCCAGAAAATTGTGTTCGACATGGTGCAATTCTCCCACTGCAACGTTGTGGTCATTCGACCAATGGTTGAAACAGTACCTACCGCTTGAAGCAAGCCGTCGAGTTTCGACGGCTTGACGATGGAAAACGACGCTGGGTGGAATGCATGATCCTTGCGATCACACACTCACTGCCAAGGGCTCCGGATTCCCGAGAGTATCGGCCGGGTGCCCGCTTGCACAGGCACTTTCACTGCTTTTTACATTGCCGCCCCAGGTTATTTGCAGTGCCAGGCGGTCAATGGTTGATCCATCGCAAATATGTCCCCTTGTGAGCGCCAACCCTGGTGGATTTCACAGCCATGGTGTGGTCCGCAATCTGTACCCGACAATCCGTTACGGTAGTCATGGCATTGCCTTGCGCAAATCAGCAACTTGCCCCCTTGGTACGGCCTGATCCGCAATTCGAACTCACAAGGCTGGATCAGGTAGCGACGACCGCGACATCCTTCCACGCGGCCGGACACGGTGCAAGCAGCGCGGTTGCGGATCTGCCCAGGGCGTGTGGGGTCCGCTGGATCGCACGCGATGTCAAACATGCTCCGATGCCAGCTGTATCGGCCCGGCGCGTCGAATCAGCCGAGCGCCGCCAGCGTCCTGGCCAGACGCTTGGCTGATACCGGCTCGGCGGTTTTCAGTTCCTGCGCAAACAGCGACACGCGCCACTCCTCGATCAACCAGCGCAGTTCATCCAGCGCCGCGGTAGTGACACCGGCCGCACGATGCTGCAGATATGCGCGCCAGTACGGCGTGACCTGCAGCATGCGCTGTTGATCTTTTGCCGGGTCCTGACGCAGGCGCTCGGCGCGCAGGCGCAGCGCTTTCAGGTAGCGCGGGAAATGCGCCAGTCGTGCCAGTGGCAAGTCGCGCAGGAAACCGGGCGCGAGCAAGGCGTCCCACTGTTCACGCATGTCCTCGTGACTGGCGCGCGCAAAACCGGGACGCGGCGGGCGCAGCCAGGCTTTCAGTTCGGCCTGCGCGGCGATGATCGGCTCGGCCAGTTTCAGGCGTTCGACCCCGGCCGCAAACAACTGGCGTTGGCATTGCGCGTGCAACGCCTCGAACGCATCGGCCGTGCGCACGTCCAACGCCTGGCCGGCCAGCAGGTCGCTAAAACCGCCTTCCAGCAGATCGCTGCGCAAACTCTCGACATTCCCCAATGGCGCGTACTGCAACGCCAGCGGGTTACTGATGGGCAGGCGCCGCCGCGCGGGTTTGACGTCTGCAGCCAGCGCATTGCGCAACAGACGCACGACCCCGGCCACATGCGCAACGCGCGCCTCATCGGCACGCTCGAATACACGCAAGGCGACGGCCTCGCCCAAGTCCACCAAGGCCGGAAACGCGGGCAAGCCATCCGCGCTGCGCACCTGCGTTGGGATTTCCGCAAAGTCCCAGCGGGCGACATGCTCGCGCGTCAGATCCACGTCGGTCTTGCGCGTGAACGCGGCACGCGCCTGCCCCTGCCATTGGCCACGCAATGCCGCCAGATCCCGCGACGCGCCCAGCGTGCGCGGCTGACCCGACGCCGCATCGTCATCCTGCAGCAGGTAGCGCATGCGCAAGTGCGCGGGCAACTCCAGCGGGGCGAATTCAGCCGCACCAATCACCACTCCGGTGGTGCGCTGGAGGAACGCAGCAAGCACTTTGGCCAAGGGCTCGTCGCGCGGTGCCTCCGCGGCGACAAAGGCGCGCGCGAAATCCGGTGCCGGCACAAAGTTGCGACGCAACTGCTTGGGCAGGCCACGGATCAGCGCGGCCACCTTGTCCACCAGCAAACCCGGCACCAGCCACTCGCAGCGCACGGATGACAGCGCGTTCAACATCGCCAACGGCAGGTGCAAGGTCACGCCATCGGCCTCGTCGCCAGGCAGGAAGCGGTACTCCAGGCGGTAACGCTGGGGCCGCTCCTGCGCGCGTGGCGTGCGACCATCCGCTGCCAGCACCGGCAGTTCCAGCACCGCCGGAAACGCTTTCGCGTCGAGCGCTGCCGCGCCGACCAGCACGTCGTCCAGGGACCAGCGCAACGCCGCCTGTTCCGCCGGCGTGGCCCGGCGATACCAGGCATCCAGCGCCCGCACGCTGGCAATGTCCGGCGGCAGCTTGCCCTCGAAAAAAGCGACCAGGTCATCCTCGTCGCGGATCAAGCCTTCGCGTCGCTGCTTGGCCTCGAGCTCCTCGGCCTGCTCCAGCACACGTTGGTTCGCCCGCACAAAATCAGTAGCGGCCGCTCCTGCGCGTCCTGCGCCCGCGGCACTTGACCTTCCATGGTCGGCGCGGCTGTCGATCTCACCGCGGACCAGTGCTTCGCGCAGGAAGATCGCGTGCGCCAACGCCGGGTCCTGCTGTTGAAACAGCACCGGCCGCTTCTCAGCCAGCACCAGGCCGAACAAGCTCACTTGCTCGAAGGCCACGACGGCACCGCGTTTTTTCGACCAGTGCGGATCGCGGCAGCTCGTGCGCAACAAATGCGCGGCCTGCTGTTCGATCCACAGCGGATCGACGCGTGCGTTGGCCATACCCCACACACGCCCACCGATGTCCAGGATTTGTGCGGAGTACATCCAGTTTGGCGGCGACTTGGCCAGTGCCGAGCCGGGGAACACCTGAAACTTGCGTTCGCGCGGGCCCTGGTAAACGCCCTTGTCGTCCTTGCGGCCAACTTGTGTCGGCAAGCCGGCGAGAAGGCTGCGATGCAACGCTTCGAACAAGCGTGTCGCGGCTTGCTCGGCAACGACTTGCGCTTTGTGTTCGCCACCTTTCACGGCAGTGGCGGCAACGGCTGCGACGGCTGCGGATTTGCGGGCAAGCTGCTGCTTCTTGGCGACTTGGTGCGAAGAGCGCCCCCTCACCCCAGCCCTCTCCCCCATCACGGGCGATGGGGGAGAGGGAGCCGTTGTTGGCGATGGGAGAGAGGAAGTTGCGGGGTCCAGCGTCCAATTGAGTTCGGTAATAACCAGCAGCAACTGCCGATGCAGTTCGCTCCACTCGCGCATGCGCATGAAGCTGAGGAAATGCCGTGAGCACCAGTCGCGCAATTTCGACTGCGTCAACGCCTCGTGCGCGGCGCGAAACTCGCGCCACAGATTCAGCACGCCAACGAAATCGGAGGCGGGGTCGGCAAACAGCTTGTGTGCGGCATCCGCCTGCGGGCGGGCGTCGGCCGGCCGTTCGCGTGGGTCCTGCACGCTGAGAAAGCTGACGACGACCAACAGCTCGCGCAGGCAATGCAGACGCTGCGCCTCCACCAGCATGCGCGCCAGTTGCACATCGATCGGCAGTCGCGCCACGGTGTGGCCGAGGGGCGTGAGTTCGCGCGCGGCATCGATCGCCGAAATCTCGGCCAGGCGCCGGTAACCATCGGCCACCACGCGCGGATCCGGTGCGTCGAGAAACGGGAAGTCGTCAAACTCGCCCAGTTTCAACGCGAGCATGCGCAGGATCACGTTGGCCAGCGACGAGCGCAGCAATTCCGGATCGGTGAACGCCGCGCGCGCGGCAAAATCAGCCTCGTCATACAGGCGATAGCAGATACCCGGTCCGACGCGGCCGCAACGTCCCTTGCGCTGATCGGCCGCCGCCTGCGACACCGCCTCCACGTGCAGCCGCTCCAGTTGACTGCGCTGGCTGTAACGCTTGACGCGCGCGTTGCCGGTATCCACCACGTAACGAATGCGCGGCACGGTGAGCGAAGTTTCCGCCACATTGGTGGCCAGCACCACGCGACGTTTGACTCCGGGCTTGAACACCCGGTCCTGATCATTGCCGGACAGCCGCGCATACAGCGGCAGGATTTCCGTCTCGCGATATTGCCGCCGCGACAGCACCAGATGCGCATCGCGGATCTCGCGCTCGCCAGGCAGAAACACCAGCACGTCGCCGCGTGGATCGGCGTGGGTGATTTCATCGAGCACGGCGGCGATGTGTTCGGCGCTGCCTTGCTGGAAACGGGGGTCAGAGTCACTTTTCAAACCGCGGTGCTGCACTGTCCCCGACGACTCCCCGGAAAAGTGACTCTGACCCCCTTTTCCCCCGCTTCCCACCGGCCGCCAGCGCACCTCCACCGGATACGCACGGCCCTCGACCTGCACCACGGGCGCATCGGCAAAGTGCGCGGAGAAGCGCGCGGTGTCGATCGTTGCCGAGGTAACGATGATCTTCAGCTCCGGCCGCTTCAGCGCCAGCCGTTTCAGGTAGCCGAGCAGGAAATCGATGTTGAGGCTGCGCTCGTGCGCCTCGTCGATGATCAGCGTGTCATATGCGCTCAGCCACGGATCACCCTGGGTCTCGGCGAGCAGGATGCCGTCGGTCATGAACTTGATCAGGCTGCGCTCGGACACCT
>DAITPL010000031.1:0-26194 GCA_036833615.1 Rhodanobacter sp. | reverse complement strand
CCTACGGGATGTTGCGCTTCATCCTGCCGATCACCCCGGATGCCGGCGCGCATTTTGCGTGGATCATCATCGTGCTCAGCCTCGTCGCCATCGTCTACATCGGCTACGTCGCGCTGGTGCAGGAGGACATGAAGAAACTGGTGGCGTATTCGTCCGTGGCGCACATGGGCTTTGTCACGCTGGGTATCTTCATGGCGTTCATGCTGGTGCGCGATACCGGCGATCTGGACATGGCTGCGCTGGGCATGCAAGGCGCCATGGTGCAGATGATTTCCCACGGCTTCGTGTCCGGCGCGATGTTCACCTGCATCGGCGTGATGTACGACCGCACGCATACGCGCCAGATCAAGGATTACGGCGGTGTGATCAACATGATGCCGTGGTTCGGTTTTTTCTACGTATTGTTCGCGATGGCCAACTGCGGGCTGCCGGGAACCAGCGGTTTCGTCGGCGAGTTCATGGTGATCCTGGCCAGTTTCACCGCCAGTCCGTGGATCGCATTGTTTGCCACGTTCACGCTGATCATTGGCGCGGGTTACACGCTGTGGCTGGTCAAGCGCGTGCTGTGGGGCCCGGTCACTACTGAACACGTCAAACACATGCAGCCGCTGGAACTGCGCGAGACGCTGGTACTCACCGGGTTTGCCATTGCGGTACTGGCGATCGGCGTATGGCCGCAACCGCTGGTGCATTTGATGGACAGTTCCGTGGCGCAGCTGATAACCCAGCTCGCGGTGCACAAGATTTGACGTTGGTGCCGCGGGCTGCGCATTGTGGTTGCACTACGTGCCCGGTTGGTGCGCAAGGCAAGGCAATGTGGCGGTCGTGGTTCCGGTTTTTTCGGTGTTGCGCACGGACAACTCCCGGCGCCGCCCGTTTTGAGTATGTGGATAACCTCTGATGCCGACCCTCAATGACATTCTGATCATGCTGCCGGAGTTTTATCTGGTGGCGGCAACGTGTCTGTTGCTGCTGCTGGACGCGTTCATGCAGCCGCGGCAACGCCCACTGTTGCACTGGCTGGCCATCGGGGTGCTGTTGATCACCTTGTACATGGTGGTGGCAGGGCAACCGGAGCACGCGGTGACTGCGTTCGGTGGCATGTTCGTGCGTGACGGCGTGGCGGAAATCCTCAAGGTATTTGCGCTGGGCACCACGGCAATGGTGTTCGTCTACGCGCGGCCGTATCTGATCGACCGCAACCTGCTCGGCGGCGAGTTCTACACGCTGATGCTGTTTGCGGTGACCGGCATCATGTTGCTGGTTTCCGCCGGCAGCCTGGTTACCGTGTATCTGGGGTTGGAGTTGTTGTCGTTGTCGTCCTACGCACTGGTGGCGTTGCACCGCGATGCGCCGCTGCCGGCGGAGGCAGCCATCAAGTACTTCGTGCTTGGCGCGCTGGCATCGGGCACGTTGTTGTACGGCATGTCGATGGTCTACGGTGCATCGGGCATGGGCGGCACGCCGACGCTGGATCTGGCACAACTGCACGATGTAATGGTGTACACGACCTCACCCAAGCTGCTGCTATTCGGCTTGATCTTCATGATCGTGGGTATTGGCTTCAAGCTTGGTGTCGCCCCGTTTCACATGTGGCTGCCGGATGTGTATCACGGCGCGCCGACGCCGGTAACCACCTTCATCGCGGCGGCTTCGAAGCTGGCCGCGTTTGGCATGGCGTTCCGGTTGCTGGACACCGGCATGGGGGATCTGGCGCAGCACTGGCAGTTGATCCTGGCCGTGCTGGCCACCGTCTCGCTGGTCATCGGCAATCTGGTGGCCATTGTGCAGACCAACTTCAAACGCATGATGGCGTACTCGACCATCTCGCACATGGGTTACCTGTTGCTGGGGTTGTCGGCTGCAGGCCCGGAAGGCTATGCGGCCGCGATGTTTTACGCGATCTGCTATGCGTTGATGGCGGTCGCCGCGTTTGGCGTAATGATGGCAATGTCGCGTGCCGGCTTCGAATGCGAGGAAATATCCGATTTCAAGGGCCTCAACCAGAAGGCGCCGTGGATGGCATTCCTGATGATGCTGGCCATGTTTTCGCTCGCTGGCGTACCACCTCTGTTCGGTTTCTGGGCCAAGGTGCTGGTGTTGGAAGCGGCGATTCATGCGGGGATGCTGTGGCTGGCCATCGTCGGTATCGTTGCCGCGTTTGTCGGCCTGTACTACTACCTGTACGTGATCAAGGCGATGTACTTCGATGATGTCGAGGAAGGCAGCTTGCTGGCCGCCAAACCGGATCGTCCGCTGCGCCTGGTGTTGTCGGTGAACGGCTTGGCGCTGCTGGTGTTGGGCGTGTATTGGGGCCCCTTGCTGGGTTGGTGCCAGCGGGCGTTTGGCGCCTGACCACGTAATGCGGGTTGCCCGCTGCGAACCGCGGGACAGGTTTGTGCTTGCAAGAAATCGGCCACCCCGTTAAACTCCTCAAACTCTGATGCGGGGTGGAGCAGTCTGGCAGCTCGTCGGGCTCATAACCCGAAGGTCGCAGGTTCGAATCCTGCCCCCGCTACCAGATCTTTCTTGATGTGAAGAAAGCCTCCTTGTGAGGCTTTTTTGTTGGCTACCGGCAGCGCTGGCGATGATGTCGAACGAATCAGGTGGCGCGCGTTGCGCAGTGCATTCTGGACGGCAGTTGGTGTAGTAAGGGAATGGGCCGTTGGAGCCCATTTTTTGTTTCTGGCAGCAAAGGACGCGGATCGATGGATACGCAGGCACTGGCACTACGCTTCAGCGACGCCCTGACCGAGTTCGGTCTGTGCTGTCTTGGCGTGGAGTTCTTGCCGGGTCAGGGGCAGAGCACGCTGCGCGTGTATGTGGACCTGCTCGATGGCGCGGCCGAGGTGTCGGGTGCAGATATCCAGGATGGCGAAGGAATGCCGCGCGCGGTGAGTGTCGACCAGTGCGAAAGCGCGAGTCGCGAGTTGTCGGCGTTGCTGGATGTGGACGATCCGATCCCCGGGCGCTATGTGCTGGAGGTGTCTTCGCCAGGTATCGATCGACCGCTGTTCACCGCGGCGCAATTCACCCGCGTGATCGGGCAGGAAGTGAAGTTGCTGTTCAACGCGCCTTTGGACGGGCGTCGTCGTTTGCGCGGCAAGTTGGTGCGCGTGGAAGGCGAGCAGATTTCGCTGGAGGCGGAAGGCAAGACCTGGCAGTTCGATCATGCGCTGGTGGAAACGGCGCGTGTGGTACCCGACTGGGTGGCGCTGGGTTATGCGCCGCAACCCAAGCGGGGCGGAAAACCAGCGGCGCACAAGGCCGCAAAATGAATCCATCAGAACGATTTGGACGCTGCGAGGCGCCTGTGGAGTTGCTGCAATGAGCAAAGAACTTTTGCTGGTCGTCGACGCGGTCGCCAACGAAAAAGGCGTGCCGCTGGAAGTCATTTTCGAGGCAATGGAAGCCGCGCTGGCGTCCGCCGCCAAGAAACGCTATCCGGACGAAGAGCCGGACATCCGCGTGTCGATTGATCACGACACTGGCGAGTACGAGACGTTTCGACGGTGGGAAATCATTGCCGACGATGGCGAGATGGAGTCGCCGTTTTTCCAGCTGCGCCTGATGGACGCACTGGACGAGCGTGCTGATGCGCAGGTCGGTGAATATATCGAGCAACAAATCGAGAACGCCGAATTCGGGCGTATCGCCGCGCAGGCGGCCAAGCAGGTGATCGTGCAGCGGGTGCGCGAGGCCGAGCGGCAGCAGGTGGTGGATGCCTTTGCCGATCGCGTGGGCGAACTCGTGACGGGTATCGTCAAGCGTGTCGAGCGTGGCAACATCTACCTCGATCTGGGCAGCAATGCCGAGGCGTTCATCCCGCGCGACAAGACGATCCCGCGGGAGTCGGCACGCGTCGGTGATCGCGTGCGCGGTTATCTCTACGAGGTGCGCTCGGAGCCGCGCGGCCCGCAGCTGTTCGTGTCACGCGCCGCGCCGGAATTCATGATCGAGCTGTTCAAGCTCGAAGTACCCGAGGTCGGTCAGGGCTTGGTCGAGATCAAGGGTTGTGCGCGCGATCCAGGTGATCGCGCCAAGATCGCCGTGATCGCGCATGACAGTCGCACCGATCCCATTGGCGCTTGCATCGGCATGCGCGGGTCGCGCGTGCAGGCGGTGTCCAATGACCTCAATGGCGAGCGCGTGGACATCATCCTGTGGCATGAGAACCAGGCCCAGTTCGTGATCAACGCGATGGCGCCGGCCGAAGTGCAGTCCATCATCATGGATGAGGAAAAGCATTCGATGGACATCGCCGTGGCCGAGGACAAGTTGTCCCAGGCGATTGGTCGCGGCGGCCAGAATGTGCGGCTGGCCAGCAAGCTCACCGGCTGGCAGCTCAACGTGATGACGCAGGACCAGGTTACCGCCAAGAGCGAGTCCGAACAGGAGGCGGCGCGCCAGCTGTTCATGGACAAGCTTGAGGTGGATCACGAGATTGCCGTTATCCTTGTGCAGGAAGGCTTTTCCAGCGTCGAGGAAATTGCCTACGTGCCCAGCGCCGAGTTGCTGGCGGTGGAGGGCTTCGACGAGGATATCGTCGAGGAGCTGCGCGCACGTGCGCGCGATGCGTTGCTGGTTGAAGCCCTGGCTGAAGAAGAAGGTGCTTCCGGCCAGCACCCGACTGCCGACTTGCTGGCGCTGGCGGGCATGGATGAAGCGTTGGCGCAAATCCTCGCCGAACGCGGCGTGTGCACGGTGGACGATCTGGCCGATCTGGCGGTGGACGACTTGATCGATATCGAGGGCATGGATGAAGAGCGCGCCGCGGCACTGATCATGACGGCGCGTGCGCCGATGATCGAGCGTCTGGAGCGCGGTGCCTGAGGGCAGGCGGCGGCGCCCCGGACGGGTGCGCCGGGAGAGGTTGGCGACCTTTCACGATGGATGGAGATGGCGGCGCCGATACTGGGCTGCACACGCAAGACAAGCGCGGGAACGGCGGAGCAGAGAACACGATGTCGGACGTCACGATCAAACAACTCGCCCAGAAAATGGGTTTGTCCAGCGACAAGCTGCTCACGCAGCTTGGTGCCGCCGGCATGAAATTCTCCGATCCGGAGCAAGTGATCAGCAGCACCGAAAAGGTGAAGCTGCTCGGCTTCCTGCGTCGCAGCAATGCCAGGGACGACGAGGCTCCGGCAGCAGACAGCGCACCGCGCCACGTCACTCTCCGGCGGCGCACTGTGGGCGAGCTGAAGGTCGCCACACCCGGACCACGCGGTGCAGCCGGTACGGCCAAGACGGTCAATGTCGAGGTGCGTGCCAAGCGCACGTACGTCAAACGCAGCGTCATTGCCGAAGAGGCCAACGCCGAACCGGAGCGCGAGGACGCCGTACGCAAGCTGGAGGAGTCCCGCCTGCAGCGCGAGCGTGAGGAACAGGAGCGGGTTGCCGCGGCACAGCACCGCGAGCAGGAAGCGCAAGCACAACAACAGCAGGCTGCGGATGCGGAGCAAGCGGAGTCAACCCGCAAGTCGCGCGCGGCAAAGGTAGCCGATGCTGCGCCGGCGGCGGTCGAGATTGCACCGACGCCAGTGCCGGCAGCCGAAGAACCGCCGGTGTCGCCCGAGCCGGAACCCGCCATCCATCCCGGCAGTGACCCGCACGGCGTGGTGCAACGCATCGACCCGCGCGAGCTGGGCATGATCATTCCGCGTATCCAGCCGCCGCACAAGCGCGAAAAGCTGGTCAAGCCAGTGGCCAAGCCGACATCGGCAGCCGCAGGCAAAACCGCTGCAGCCAAGACCGCGGGACCGGGAACTTCTGCGGCGCCCGGTGCCGCGACCGATGCCGGTCATGGCAAGGCCAAGCATGGCAGTCGTGAGCGCGAGCGCGGCGAGGGCGGCCGGGAAGGACGGGGCAACGCCGGCAAGCGGTTTGGCGGTGGCCAGATGCATCTGAGCGAGGCCGATCGTGCGCGTCGTTCTTCCGGCAGCAAGCGCGGCAAAACGCTGCGGGGCAGTCATGAACCGTCGCGTGGCAGCAGCGGTACGGCCACCGGCGCGCACGCGTTTTCGCGGCCCACCGCCCCGGTAGTGCGCGAGGTCGTGGTAGCCGACACGAATACCGTGTCCGAATTGGCGCAGAAGATGGCGGTCAAGGGTTCGGAGGTGGTGAAGGCGCTGTTCAAGATGGGCGTGATGGCCACTATCAACCAGAGCATCGACCATGACACCGCCGTGCTGGTGGTTGAGGAGCTCGGCCATACCCCGGTGGCGGACAGCCAGAACGATGCCGAGCAGACCCTGGCCGAGCACACGCACACTGCGGAGCTGGAGGGTGAAAAATCCACGCGTCCGCCAGTCGTGACCATCATGGGCCATGTGGACCACGGCAAGACTTCATTGCTGGATTACATCCGGCGCACCAAGGTTGCGTCCAGCGAAGCGGGTGGCATCACCCAGCACATTGGCGCGTATCACGTGCACACGTCGAAGGGCGTGATCACCTTCATCGACACGCCCGGACACGCCGCGTTCACCTCGATGCGCGCGCGTGGTGCGCAGAGTACCGACATCGTGGTGCTGGTGGTGGCTGCCGATGATGGCGTGATGCCGCAGACGGTCGAGGCGGTCAATCACGCCCGCGCCGCCAAGGTGCCGTTGATCGTTGCGGTCAACAAGATGGACAAGGAAGGTGCCAATCCGGACAACGTCAAGCAGGGCTTGGTGCAGCATGAGGTCGTACCCGAGGATTGGGGTGGCGACGTGCAGTTTGTGCCGGTGTCGGCCAAGACCGGCATGGGTATCGAAGACTTGCTTGATGCCATTTCCGTGCAGGCGGAAGTGATGGAATTGAAGGCGGTGGTCGATGGTCGCGCAACCGGTGTGGTGATTGAATCCAGCCTGGATCGCGGCCGCGGCCCGGTAGCGACCGTGCTGGTGCAGCAGGGCACCTTGAAGAAGGGTGATTTCGTGGTCTGCGGTGTCGAGTACGGGCGCATGCGCGCGCTGATTGATGCCAGCGGCAAGCAGGTGGCGTCGGCCGGCCCGTCGATCCCGGTGCAGGTGCTGGGCTTGTCCGGCGTGCCGGAGACTGGCGATGACTTTGTCTGTGTCGAGGACGAACACCTGGCGCGCCAGGTGGCCGAGGAGCGTCAGCAGAAACGGCGGGCGACGCGCATGGTCAGCAAGAGCAATCGGCTGGAAGACATCATCGCCAAGATGGGCCAGGGTGACGAGCAGCAGACGCTCAACATCCTGGTCAAGGGCGATGTGCAAGGTTCGGTCGAGGCTTTGCGCGAGTCGTTGACGCAGATTGGCAACGAGCGGGTGCGGGTCAACGTGGTGGCTTCCGGGGTGGGCGGCATCAGCGAGTCCGACGCCACGCTGGCGGCGGCATCCAAGGCGCTGTTGATCGGCTTCAACGTGCGTGCCGATGCCTCGGCCCGCAAGGTGATCGAGAGCTCCGGCGTCGATGTGCGCTATTTCTCGATCATCTATGACGTCATCGATCAGGTGACCCAGGCCGCGACCGGTCTGCTCGGCATGGAAGTGCGCGAGGAAATCATCGGCACGGCCGAAGTTCGCGAGGTCTTCCGCAGCTCGAAGTTTGGTGCGGTGGCCGGCTGCCGCGTGACGGAAGGTGTCGTCAAGCGCAGCAAGCCGATTCGCGTGTTGCGTGAGCAGGTGGTCATCTTCGAAGGTGAGCTGGAATCGTTGCGCCGCTTCAAGGAACTGGTCGACGAGGTGGGCAACGGCCTGGATTGCGGTATCGCCGTCAAGCAGTACAACGACGTCAAACCGGGCGACCAGATCGAGTGCTTCGAACGCACCGAGGTGGCACGGACGCTGTAACTTTGAGCCCCTCTCTCGCCGGGAGAGGGGTTGGGGTGAGGGTTCACGTCCCCGTTGAAGCCTCAGGCGGGCCCGGACCCTCATCCGCCCCATCGGGGCACCTTCTCCCGGAGGGAGAAGGGAATTTGTCCTTCGGAGCTTTCTTATGCCCTCCCGAGATTTCAAACGTACTGACCGCATTGGTGCCGAGCTGCGGCGTGAGCTCGGTTTGCTGGTGCACGCGGCCGTGCGTGACCACGGGTTGCCCTCAGTCAGCGTCTCCGATGTGGAAATCACCCGCGACCTGGATTGGGCGACGGTATGGGTAACCACGTTGCTGCCTGAAGAAGGTTTTCCGGCGGTCAAGGCACTGAACGCGATTGCCTATGAAATCCGCCGTTCGCTGGCACGCAGTGGCATGCGCATGCGTCGCGTGCCGGAGCTGAAGTTCAAGTACGACGATTCCGTGGACAAGGGCGAGCGCATTGAAACGCTGCTGCGCGGACAGGTACGGGATCTGACCCCACCGACCGATGACGCGCAGGGCTGAAGCCCGCGCACGACAGGCGCTGAAGCGTGCCGCGCGGGCCCGCTTGCGCGATCTGCACGGCATCATCCTGCTCGACAAACCCCTGGGGCTGAGCTCGAACCAGGCACTGCAGTCCGTGCGGCGTCTGCTGCGCGCGGCGAAAGGTGGACACACCGGCGCGCTCGATCCGCAAGCGAGCGGCTTGTTGCCATTGTGTTTCGGCGAGGCCACCAAGCTGGCCGGCAACCTGCTCGGCGCACGCAAGGCCTATGTGGCCGAATGCCGGCTGGGGGTGACTACGGACAGCGGGGACAGCGAAGGCGAAGTCCTGGAGCGGCGGCCCGTACCAAACCTGAACGCGGCGACCCTGGAGACTGCGCTGGCCAAGTTGCGCGGGCGCATCACCCAGGTGCCGCCGCTGTATTCGGCGTTGAAGCAAGGTGGCGAGCGCCTGTATGTGAAGGCCCGGCGTGGTGACAAGGTGGAGGTTCCGGCACGTGAGGTCGAGGTCTATCGGCTCGATTTGCTGGCCCATACGGGCGACACCCTGCAATTGCATGTCGAGTGCGGATCGGGCACCTATGTGCGCTCGCTGGTGGCGGACCTCGGTGCGGACCTGGGTTGCGGTGCGCACGTCAGCGCGCTGCGGCGGCTGTGGCTGGAACCATTTCTCGACCCGCACATGGTGACGCTGGAACAGTTGGAGCAGGCGGCGGCCACTGGCGACGAGGCGCTGTTGGGCTGGCTTTTGCCGGTAGCGGCGGGGCTGGCGGACCGGCCGGCGATGCATCTGGATCCGGAGCAAAGCGCGGCGATTGCACGGGGCCAGCAGATCGTGCTGGCGCCCCCGCACCCGACGGGGTGCTGCGCGGCGTTTGCAGGCGATGGCGCATTGTTGGCGGTGCTCGAGGTGGATGCCGCAGGGCGCACCCGGATCGTGCGTGGCTTCCATCTGCCAGCGGATGCGCGGTTTGCCCTGCCGGCATCGCCGCCCTTGTTGAAACCCCGCTCCGGTCAGTAGAATAGGCAAATTGCTTCAACGCTTTCACTCGTTCAGCACCCCTCCAGACGAAGCTTGCGCTTGCCTCATCGTGAGGACGCAAGCGGAAGCTTCGCGTCGTCTTTCAAGGAACTACATACCCATGTCTCTTACCGCAGAACAAACCGGCAAGATCATTGCTGATTTCGGCCGTACGCCGAACGACACCGGCTCGTCGGAAGTCCAGGTGGCGCTGCTGTCCGCCCGCATCGAGCATCTCGGCAGCCACTTCAAGGAGCACAAGCAGGATCACCATTCCCGCCGTGGCCTGTTGAAGTTGGTGAATCAGCGCAAGCGTCTGCTCAGCTATCTGAAGGATCGCGATCTCGCGCGCTACCAGACGCTGATCGAACGCCTCGGCCTGCGTCGGTAATTCGCGCGTTCGTCGACGAACGCGCGTCGACAAGCGCAAAAGTCAAACAGCGGCTGTCCGTGGCCGTACTCCTGAATACATAGGAAGAATCACAGTGGCGAAAGTAACCAGGTCATTCCAGTACGGTAGTCATGAAGTCACGCTGGAGACGGGCGAAATTGCCCGCCAGGCATCCGGTGCGGTGATCGTCAGCATGGGCGGCACCGTCGTGCTGGTGTCGGTGGTCGCGGCCGCGAAAGCGCGCGAGGGGCAGGATTTTTTCCCGCTCACCGTCGACTATCAGGAGAAGTTTTACTCCGCTGGTCGTATCCCGGGCGGCTTCTTCAAGCGTGAAGGCCGTCCGACCGAGAAGGAAACGCTTACTTCGCGCCTGATCGATCGCCCGTTGCGCCCGTTGTTCCCTGACGGCTTTCGCAACGAAGTGCAAGTGGTCGCCACCGTGGTGTCGTTGAACCCCGAAGTCGATGGTGACATTCCGGCATTGCTGGGTGCCTCGGCGGCCATGGCGCTGGCCGGCGTGCCATTCAAGGGCCCGATTGCCGCTGCGCGCGTGGGCTACATCAACGGCGCCTATGTGTTGTGCCCGACCGCCGAGGAGCTGAAGCACTCCGAGCTGGACCTGGTGGTGGCCGGCACGAGCAAGGCCGTGCTCATGGTCGAATCCGAGGCCAAGCTGCTCAGCGAGGACGTGATGCTGGGTGCGGTCATGTTCGGCCATCGGCAGATGCAGGTGGCGATCGACACGATCAACGCCTTTGCCGACGAGGCTGGGCGCAAGGCGTTCAAGTGGGAACAGGCACCAGTCAATACGGCCTTGCTCGATGCCGTGCGCAACGCTGGTGGCGCACGCTTCGCCGAAACCTTCCACATTCTCGACAAGCTGGCCCGCCGCGACGCGGTCAGCGCGTTGAAGGCCGACGTCAAGGCCGCGCTTGCCGAACCGGCACAGGCCAATGGCTGGAGCGATGGCGACATTGCCACGGCATTCGAGGAAATCGAATACCACACCATGCGCGACGGCGTGCTCAAGACCAAGGTGCGCATGGACGGACGCCAGCTGGATGACGTCCGTGCGATCAGCGCCCGCATTGGCGTGCTGCCGCGCACGCATGGTTCGGCACTGTTCACGCGCGGCGAGACGCAGGCGCTGGTGGTGGTGACGCTGGGCACCACGCGTGATTCGCAGCTGATCGATGCGCCGGAAGGCGAATCGAAGGACCCGTTCCTGTTTCACTACAACTTCCCGCCGTATTCGGTCGGCGAAACCGGTCGCGTTGGGAGCCCCAAGCGCCGCGAGATTGGCCACGGGCGCCTCGCCAAACGCGGTGTGCAGGCAGTCAAGCCGAGCATCGAAGAGTTCCCGTATGTGATCCGCGTGGTTTCGGAAATCACCGAGTCGAACGGTTCGTCGTCCATGGCTTCGGTGTGTGGCTCGTCGTTGGCGATGATGGATGCGGGCGTGCCGTTGAAGTCGCCGGTGGCCGGCATCGCCATGGGCCTGGTCAAGGAGGGCGACGACTTTGTCGTGCTCACCGACATCCTGGGCGATGAAGACCATCTGGGTGACATGGACTTCAAGGTGGCCGGCACGGCCGACGGCGTGTCCGCCTTGCAGATGGACATCAAGATCGATGGCATCACCGAGGAGATCATGCGCACGGCATTGGCCCAGGCCAAGCGCGGTCGCCTGCATATCCTTGGGGAAATGGCGAAGTGCCTGACGGTGGCACGCTCGGAGATGAGCGAGTACGCGCCGCGGCTGCTGACCATCAAGATTCACCCGGACAAGATCCGCGAAGTGATTGGCAAGGGCGGCGCGACCATCCGTTCCATCACCGAAGAGACGGGTTGCACGATCGACATCAACGACGATGGCACGGTGATCGTGGCTTCGGTCAACCGCGAGGCGGCGGAAGCGGCGAAGAAGCGCATCGAGCAGATCGTCTCCGACGTCGAGCCGGGCCGTATCTACGAAGGCAAGGTGGCCAAGCTGATGGACTTTGGCGCGTTCGTCACGATCATGCCGGGCAAGGATGGCCTGGTGCACGTGTCGCAGATTTCCAATGAGCGGGTCGAGAAGGTTTCCGACAAGCTGCATGAAGGCGACATGGTCAAGGTGAAGGTGCTTGAAGTGGACAAGCAGGGGCGTATTCGCCTGTCGATGAAGGCGGTCACCGCAGAGGAAGCAGCCAGCGTCTGAGCACGCTTGCTTCACCGGATCGCGACCACAAGGCTCGGCTCATCGCCGGGCCTTGTGCGTACTGGCGTGAACAAACGTTGGGGGCGCTTTTGCTACGATGGCTGTCACTACGGATGAGGAACGGCACATGGCCGACCCGACAGCTGATTTTTTGCGCGATTATCAGGCACTGGCGCGGCAGTCATGGGACGCCTGGACCCGGCAGCTGCAACAGTCCGCCGCACCGCAAAATCCTTTCCAGCAAAGTGCCGGCGCCACGGCGGCCACCAATGATACGTTGGAGCGCACACTCGATGGCCTGAAGGGTTATCTGGACTGGATGCAAGGTACGACGGCAACGCCGGCAGCACCGGGCGCCGACTGGCAACAGCAGATGCAGCAGTGGTTTGGCAGCGCCAACCAACCGTTCGTTCAAGCATTTGCCGGCATCGACAGCACCGGGGCGCAGGGCTTTGGGCGCCAGTGGCAGGAGTGGCTGCAAGCGATGCAGCACGCCGGCTTTGGCGCCGGCTCTGCACCCGCGGCGCCGACGCCGGCGTTTGGCATGGACCGCGAACAGCAGATGCAACAGCAGGCGCTGGCGCAAGCCATGTTGGCCTCGGCACAGGCCACGGCGCGTTATCAAACCTTGCTCCAGCGCGCGAGTGCGCAGGGCATGCAGCGTTTGCAGGACAAGCTGGCGCAACACGCCGAGCCCGGCCGCCAGATTGAATCGCTCAAGGCGTTGTACGACTTGTGGGTTGACGCCAGCGAAGAGGCCTATGCCGAGATCGCCCTGACTGACGAGTTCCGCACGGCTTACGGCGAGATGGTCAACACGCAGATGCAAGTGCGCCAGTTGCAGCAAAAGTATACCGAGGCGCTGTGCCTGCAGTTGGGGATACCCACGCGCAGCGAAGTGGCGAGTCTGGGTAAACGGTTGCAGGCTGTCCGTCGTGAGCTGCGCGCGAGGGGTGTCGCCGAGCCCACGGCGGTTGGCGGGATCGATGCGTTGCGCCGCGAACTGGCGGCGTTCGAGCGCCGGTTTGGCAAGCAAGCGGCGGCAAAGCCGGCACGGAAAACGGGAGCTGCAAGCGCGAAGGAGGCAGCACGCAAGTCGGCGACACCCGCACGCAAGCCAGTCGCCAGCGGCCGCAAGGTCGCGGCCGCCGCGCCGCGGCCACGACCACGGGTGAAGGTAGTCGCTGGCACTCGCCAGGCGGCAGCCAAGACTGCGAGCCGCAAGCCCACATCCGTACCAAAGACGCGTGCGGCGGATACGACACGTAACCCATCACGCAAGCGCAAGTAAGGAGCGAGCATGTACACACCGCTGCGCATCGATCCGACCAGGGCGTTGGGCGAAATCACGACGTTCCAACGCAAGCTGGCGGCCGGCATGGCCCACCTGCGCGGCATGCATGAGCCCGAGTATGCGAACACTCCGCGCGAACTGGTGTACAGCGAAGACAAACTGAAAGTGTGGCATTTCACCGGCCACACCACGCCCACCGCGAAAACGCCGATCCTCATTGTCTACGCCCTGGTCAATACGGTATGGATGACCGACCTGCAAGCCGACCGCTCGATGGTGCGCAACCTGCTGGAGCAGGGCGAGGACGTGTACCTCATCGACTGGGGCTACCCCGATGGTGCCGACCGTTGGCTGACCCTGGACGATTACATCAATGGCTATATCGATCGCTGCGTGGATGTCGTGCGTGCACGCCATCACCTGGATGCCATCAACCTCCTCGGCATCTGCCAGGGTGGTGCGTTCTCGTTGTGCTACACGGCGCTGCACGCGGACAAGGTGAAGAATCTGATCACCATGGTCACGCCGGTGGATTTCCACACGCCGGACAACATGCTGTCGAGCTGGTGTCGCGAAATGGATGTGGACTTGTTTGTCGACACCATGGGCAATGTCCCAGCCGGCTTGATGAACTATGTCTACCTGACGCTGAAGCCGGTGCGCCTGAACCAGCAAAAATACATCGGCATGGTCGACATCCTCGACCAACCCGTGGAACTGGAAAACTTCCTGCGCATGGAGCGCTGGATCTTCGATTCGCCGGATCAGGCAGGTGAGGCGTTTCGCGAGTTCATCAAGGACTTTTACCAGGACAACAAACTGGTGAAGGGGACGCTCACGATTGGTGGCCAGCCGGTGGACCTGGGCATGATCACGCACCCGGTGCTGAATATCTTTGCCGAGCAGGATCACCTGGTGCCGCCGGATGCCTCGCGCGCGTTGGGCAAGCACATCGGCACTGCCGATTACACGCAACTTGCGTTCAAGGGCGGGCACATTGGCATCTACGTCTCCAGTCGCGCACAACGCGAGGTGCCGCCAGCCATTCATCAATGGTTGCGTGCGCGCAGCTGACACCCGTTCGGAGATTCGACATGGAGAGGACTTTGTGCCGCTCGCGTGATGATCGTTCACTGGCGGGAGTCTGCGGTGGTATCGCGGAATACTTTGGTTGGAGCTCGACCCGCGTCCGGTTTGCGTGGGTTTTGCTGGCGCTATGCGGCGGCTCCGGCGTTTTGTTGTATCTGCTCCTGTGGCTGGTCATGCCCGCAGCGCCCTGATGCACGTGTGCGTCGATAGTGGGCGACGGTCACCTGGACCGGCCGTTGCATCCGCTGATCCTGGCTGCCGAGTAAAGAGTTGACGATGGACTACGACCGTTACGACCACATTCGCGCCGTGCAATGGCAGGGCGACCATTTGCGCCTGCTCGATCAGCGCCGCTTGCCCGCAGATGAAGTCTGGGTCGAATGCCGAACGGCGGAACAAGTCACGCAGGCCATACGCAATCTGGCTGTGCGCGGCGCGCCGGCGATTGGCATTGCCGCTGCGTGGGGGGTGGCGTTGGCCGCGCAGGGCGGGGCGCCGCTGGACCTCGCCATGGCCATGTTGCGGGCCGCGCGGCCGACGGCGGTCAATCTCATGTGGGCACTGGATCGTATGCGGCGGCGCATCGCCGGGGGCGCCGACGCAGCGGCCCTGCTACGCGAAGCGCAAGCCATCCAGGACGAGGATCTGGCCGCCAATCGGCGCATGGGTGAGCTGGGCGCGGCGTTGCTGGCGCCGGGCTCGGGAGTGTTGACCCATTGCAATACCGGTTCGCTGGCTACCGCCGGCTTTGGTACCGCGCTGGGCGTGATCCGTGCCGGTGTCGCTGCCGGCAGGATCGATCGCGTGTATGCCGACGAGACCCGGCCGTGGCTGCAAGGTGCGCGGCTGACAATGTGGGAGCTGATGCGCGACGGCATTCCGGCGCAGTTGATCGCCGACTCGGCCGCCGCACACCTGATGAAATCCGGTGCGGTGCAGTGGGTGATCGTCGGCGCGGACCGGATCGCTGCCAACGGTGATACTGCCAACAAGATCGGCACCTATCAGTTGTCCGTTGCCGCGAAGTACCACGGCGTGAAATTCATGGTGGTGGCACCGGCGTCGACGGTGGACATGGCGACCGGCAGTGGCGAAGAGATCGACATCGAACTGCGCGATCCGGCCGAGCTGCTCGGCGTGGCCGGGGTGCGTACCGTGGTTGCCGACGCACAGGCGTGGAATCCGGTCTTTGACGTGGCGCCGGCCGAACTGATCGATGTCATCGTCACCGAGCGCGGCGTGATCGAACACCCGAACAGCATGTCGATGCAGGCCATGTTCGGTCACTGACAGCCGGTTGACCGGTCACCCGCCGTCGCTCAGGTGGGACTTCGACCGGACATCTGGTATGGCTGCCGAACAGGCGCTTTTCGCGATTCCTGAATTGCGGCGAAAGGCTTCCGCGCGGAATTCGTGACACACGTGTAACTCATTGAATTCAAAAGGCTAAATACTGTCTTTTTGATGCAGGCTGTGCTAAACTTTACAGGTTGTTTTCAGGACGCGTGCGCATGCGCTTGAAGCATGGCATGGCGCCCTTTTTTTTCGCTCGCAGGGAACTCGTTGATGGCAGAGCTCGCCAAAGAAATCATCCACGTCAACATCGAAAACGAGATGCGCCAGAGCTATCTCGATTACGCCATGAGCGTCATTGTGGGCCGTGCCCTGCCGGACGTCCGCGATGGCTTGAAACCGGTGCATCGCCGCATCCTGTTCGCGATGAACGACCTGAACAACGGGTACAACAAACCGTACAAAAAGTCGGCCCGCGTGGTCGGTGATGTCATTGGTAAATATCACCCGCATGGCGACGCTTCGGTATACGACGCAATCGTGCGCATGGCGCAGCCGTTCTCGTTGCGCTACATGCTGGTCGACGGGCAGGGCAACTTTGGTTCGGTCGATGGCGACAGTGCCGCCGCCATGCGTTACACCGAAGTGCGCATGTCCAAACTTACCCACGAGCTGTTGGCCGACATCGACAAGGACACGGTCGATTTCGGGCCGAACTACGATGAGAGTGAACACGAACCGCTGGTGTTGCCGGCGCGCGTACCCAACCTGCTGATCAACGGTTCGGCGGGCATTGCGGTGGGCATGGCGACCAACATTCCGCCACACAACCTCACCGAGGTCGTCGGTGCCGCGATCGCCCTGATTGACGACCCGACGCTGGGCGTCGAGGCCTTGATGCAGTACATCCCGGGGCCGGATTTCCCGACCTTCGGCATCATCAATGGTGCGTCCGGCATCGTCGAGGCTTATCGCACCGGACGTGGGCGCATTCTCATCCGCGCGCGCGCCGAAGTGGAAACCGAGAAGGGCGGGCGCGAGACGATCATCGTCCACGAGATTCCGTATCAGGTGAACAAGGCGCGGCTGATCGAGAAGATCGCCGAGCTGGTCAAGGAAAAGAAGCTCGAAGGGATCAGCGCATTGCGCGATGAGTCCGACAAGGACGGCATGCGCATCGTCATCGAAATCCGCAAGGATGCGATGGGCGACGTGGTTTTGAACAACCTGTTCCAGCAGACCCAGATGCAGGTCACGTTTGGCATCAACATGGTGGCGCTGGTGGATGGCCAGCCACGACTGCTGGGCCTGAAGCCGATCCTCGAGGCGTTCATCCGCCATCGTCGCGAAGTCGTCACCCGCCGCACCATTTTCGACCTGCGCAAGGCGCGCGCGCGCGCCCACATCCTGGAAGGCTTGACCGTTGCGCTGGCCAACATCGACGAAATGATCGAATTGATCAAGACCTCGTCGTCACCCGTGGAGGCGCGCGAGCGCATGGTCGCGCGGCGCTGGGAGGCGGGCTTGGTGCGCACGCTGCTTTCGGCCACGGGCGCGGCGGCCTCGCGGCCGGAATCGATGGATCCACGCGACGGCCTGAAGGACGACGGCTATCAGCTGTCCGAAGCCCAGGCGCTGGAAATCCTGGCGATGCGGCTGCATCGTCTGACCGGACTGGAGCAGGAAAAGCTCTCCGACGAATACCGGCAGATTCTCGACACCATTCGTGGCCTGATCGAGATCCTGGAGAATCCCGACCGTCTGCTGGAAGTGATCCGCGAAGAACTCGAAGCGGTCAAGGCGGAATTTGGCGATGCCCGACGCACCGAAATCCAGCACTCCAAGGACGATCTCAATATCCTCGACCTGATTGCGCCAGAGGACATGGTGGTGACCTTGTCGCATACCGGCTACATCAAGCGCCAGCCGGCCAGCACCTATCGCTCGCAGCGTCGCGGCGGCAAGGGGCGCTCGGCTTCGGCCTTGAAGGAAGAGGACGTGGTCGAGCAGTTGTGGGTGGTCAACACCCACGACACCCTGCTCACTTTTACCAGCACCGGCCGGGTGTATTGGCAGAAGGTTTACGAGATACCTGAAGCCGGTCCGGGCGCACGCGGCAAACCGATCATCAACTTGTTGCCGCTGACCGGTGACGAGAAAGTGCAGGCGGTGCTGCCGATCCGCGAATACAGCGATGATCGCTTTGTGTTCTTTGCCACCCGGCACGGTACGGTCAAGAAAACGCCGCTGACCGAATTTGCGTTCCAGCTGCAAAAGGGCAAGCTGGCGATCAAGTTGCATGACGATGACGCCCTGGTCGACGTCGAGCTGACCGACGGCAACAGCGACATTCTGCTGTTTGCCTCCAACGGCAAGGTGAACCGGTTTGACGAAAATACCGTGCGCTCGATGGGGCGCACCGCAGCCGGTGTGCGGGGCATGCGGCTGACGCAAGGGGCCCATGTCGTGTCGCTGATCGTCGCGGCCGAAGGTGACATCCTCACCGCCACCGAGCGTGGCTACGGCAAGCGCACCCAACTGGCGGAGTTCACCAAGAAAGGCCGCGGCACGCAGGGCGTGATTGGTATCCAGTGCTCCGAGCGCAATGGTGCGCTGGTGGGCGCGGTGCAGGTTACCGAGGCGCACGAATTGATGTTGATTTCCAACCAGGGCACTTTGGTGCGTACGCGGGTGGCGGAAGTCTCGCAGCTGGGTCGCAACACCCAGGGCGTTACCTTGATCAAGTTGCCTGCCGATGAGGTGCTGGTCAGCGTGATGCGCCTGGATGCGGAAGAGGAAGACGACGGGGATGCCTCGGTCCTCGCAGCCGGCATTTCACCCGACGATGACGGCGCGGCAGTCAGCGATCCCGCGACACCGGACGAGTGATACTGGCGCCAGCGTGAAACAGGAAAGCCCCGATATCCGGGGCTTTTCCTTGCCAGCCGGCGATATGGCGCTCGGCGTCCCGATGCGGCGGCGATCGCCATTGATCTACTGGCTTCCCTGTGGGGGTTGGTGGTCAGCCAGGACGAAAGGCAAACGGTGTGAGCGTGCCGTGTACCTGACGGCCACGGGCGGCATGTGTGATCGCGGCTTGCCGCAGCGCATCGCGCCTCATTGCGGCGATGTCCCGGAGACGGTGCTTCGCGCGGCGCGCCGGTTTGGGCAACCAACGCCCAATATGCTGATGGTGGCCACCGTCAACAGCCAGCACAGTCGTCAGTACGGCGGGTGGGGCGGGCGCCTTGAATTGGTGCTCCGAGCACCTATCTTCGGTACAGGCGGCGGTGGCGCCGCAAGACTATCTGAGGAGACAGCGACATGACTCTCAATCGTCAATCCATCTGGCATCAGGACTTTGGCCCGAGCGAGGACTTCCGCCAGGCCCTTGGGCGCTTTTTCAGCACTGGCGAGGGCGACCAGTCCACCGTGGAGACCAGCCAGTGGGCGCCGCGAGTGGATATTCGCGAGGAGGACAAGCGCTTCGTGATTCTCGCTGACGTACCAGGCGTGGATCCGGCCAAGATCGATGTGAGCATGGACAAGAGCATTCTCACCATCAAGGGCGCACGCACGGTGGACGGTGAGGAAAACGGCAGCAAACTTACCCGGCAGGAACGGGTTTACGGCACGTTTCATCGCCGCTTTTCGCTGCCGGAAAGCGCCGATGCCGAGGGCATCAGCGCGCACGGCAAGTTTGGCGTGCTGGAGATCTCGATCCCGAAGAAGCCGGAAACCACCCCGCGTCGCATCACCATCAAAACGGTCGACTGAGCGCGCAGCGGCTCAGGCGTAAACCGGTATCAAAGCCCACTCTGCCGTGGATAATGGTTCACGGCAGAGCGGCCTTGTGCCGTGCACGAGCGGTGATCGGGAGCGAGTGTGGAATTCAAAGACTATTACGACATTCTGGGTGTCAAACCACAGGCGAGCGACGCCGAGATCAAGGCTGCGTATCGCAAATTGGCGCGCAAATATCACCCGGACAAGAACAAGGAAGCGGGTGCCGAGGAGAAGTTCAAGGCGGTCAATGAAGCCAACGAGGTACTCAAGGACGCCGAGAAGCGCCGCTCTTACGATCAATTGCGCGCTGGCGGTTACCGTCCCGGCGAACAGTTTCGCCCACCACCGGGTTGGCAGGCCCAGGCCCAGGACTTTGGCGGTGCCGGAGATGCGGATTTCAGCGACTTTTTCGAGAGCCTGTTCGGTCGTGGCGCGGCTGCCGGGCAACGTGGTCAGCCGCGCGCGCGCCGTGGCCGTGACGTGCAGGCGCACGTACAAATTGATTTGCAGACTGCCTTTGCTGGTGGGCGCACGCGCCTGACCCTGCAGGACTCAAGTGGCAGCGAGCGCGTGCTTGAGGTCAAGATCCCGGCCGGTATCCAGCCCGGCCAGGTGATCCGCCTGTCGGGACAAGGCCAGGCGGGCACAGCCGGTGGGCCCAGCGGCGACCTCTTGCTGGAAGTGGGACTGCGTGACGATGCGCGTTTCCGTCTGGAAGGGCGCAATGTAGTGCACGTACTGGCGATCACGCCGTGGGAAGCCGCACTGGGTGCGACCATTGCCGTACCCACGCTTGCAGGCGCGGTGGATATGCGCATACCGGCTGGCTCGCAGTCCGGGCGCAAGCTGCGGCTGAAGGGTCGTGGCATGCCGGGTACGCATCCCGGAGATCAGCTGGTGGAGCTGTCCATTCGCAGCCCGCCCGCCGAAACCCCGGTGCAAAAGGCAGCCTACGAAGCGCTGCACGCCCAGTTCCCGGAGTTCGATCCGCGCCGATAATCGTTGCGGAGTTTCACCCCGCGCGCATCGCAGAACACACCGTGCCGCGCAAGCCGTGGCGCCGGATGAGAGACGTAGGGCGGGCACTGCCCGCCGCCTTCTGTCGCGATGTTTGATTGGCGCGAGAGCCGGCGGGCAGTGCCCGCCTTACGACGGCGATCCTGTGCGTGTAGTTGCGGAGTCCGCGCCGTGCCAATGGCTATGCGTTTCACCCCGCGTGTTGCGTCGGACACACCGTGCCGCGCAAGCCACGGCGCCGCATGAGAGACGTAGGGCGGGCACTGCCCGCCGCCCTCCGTCGCGATGTTTGGATTTGCGCAAGAGCCGGCGGGCAATGCCCGCCCTACGGGGCATTGCAACGGCGGGTTGAACTGTCTTGTTCGTCGTCCGCGAGCGCGGTGCTCAGGTGGGAAGGAACTCGTTCAGGGCCTTGGTCAATTCGTCTTCCTTGATCGGCTTGGTCACATAAGCCTTGGCGCCCTGGCGCATGCCCCAGACCTTGTCGGTTTCCTGATCCTTGGTCGTCACCAGCACAATGGGAATGTGTGCGGTTTCCGGATCCTTGCTGATCGTGCGTGTTGCCTGAAACCCGTTGAGGTTGGGCATGACCACATCCATCAAAATCAGGTCCGGCTTCTCCCGTTTGGCCGTCTCCACACCTGCCGCGCCATCTTCCGCAGTGAGTGCTTCATGGCCGAGCTTCTCGACGATGCGCTTGATGCCAAGCAATTGTGATGGGGAATCGTCAACGATCAGGATGCGGGCCATGAGCAGGCACTTCCATTCAAAGTGATTGATTCTAGGCCGTGGTGGCGGCACTTCCAAGCGTGCACGTTCAGCCGGCGCCAATGCGCACGAGGGTGCGGCCAAGCGAGGCACCGCTCAGCATGCGCGCGAACGTGTCGGGCAATTCGTCAAGTGTTACTTCGCGGGTTGCGATCTGCGCCAGGTGCAGCGGCTTCCACGCGCCGGCCAGCTGTTGCCAGATACGTTCACGCGTGGCGCGTGCCGTAGCCGCCGAGGCAATGCCGAGCAGACTGACGCCGCGGATGATGAACGGCATGACCGTGCTGGAAAATGCCATCCCGCCGGCGTTGCCGCACAGCGCGACATTGCCATCGGGTGCGATCAGCGGCAACAGGCCGGCGAGCATGGTGCCGCCTACGGTGTCGAGCGCGCCGCCGAAGCGCGCTGAATCCATCGCCTTGTTGCTGAACACCAGCTCATGGCGGTCGATGCACGCGCTGGCACCCAGTTCGCGCAGCCAGTCGAAGTGTTCGTGCTTGCCGCTGATTGCATGCACGGTGTAGCCAGCCTGATGGAAAATGTCGATGCCCAACGTACCCACGCCGCCACTGGCGCCGCTGATGGCGATGGGGCCGAGTGCGGGCGTTTGCCCGTTGTCCTGCATGCGCAACAATGCGAGCGCCGCGGTGAAACCGGCCGTACCGATGATCATGCTTTCGCGCACATCCAGCCCGTGCGGCAAGACGATGGTGCTCTCGGCAGGAAGCTTGACGTATTCGGCCAGTCCGCCGTCGCGGGTTTCCGACAGCCCGCTGCCAGTGCACAAGACGGCGTCGCCAGGCTTGAAACGGGTGTCGCTTGACGACACCACATGGCCGGCGACATCAATGCCGCCGTTGAGCGGGAAACGGCGCAGGATGCGGCCGGTGCCGGTGCCGGCCAGCGCATCCTTGTAATTGAGTGACGAGTAGGCCGTCTGCACCAGGACTTCGCCGGGCGAAAGGGCATCCAGCGTCATCGATTCGATGGCGGCTTGGTGCTGGCCATCGTCATGATGGATGCGAAACGCACGAAACGTCGAACTCGACATGACAGACTCCACTCAGGCCTTGATGCTGGCCGGGCCCAGCACTCGCGCGGCGTTGCCGCCATCGTACTGCGCCATCCATGCAAACAGCGCAGGGATGGATTGCCCGAACCAGACACTCTCCAGCTGGCCGCGGGTGATGAATCCTTCCTCGGCCATGTGCCCGACCATGCTTTGCAGCTGCTGGTAATAGCTGCGGGTTTGCAAAAACGCGCACGGATAGCGATGCAGGCCGAGTTGCGCCCAGGTCAACATCTCGAAAATTTCGTCCAGGGTGCCGAAGCCGCCGGGCAGGGCGACAAACGCGTCGGCCAACTCATACATCTGCGTCTTGCGTTGATGCATGGTCTCGACCACCCGCAAGTCGACGCCCGGGTGTGCCGCCTCCAACTCGACCAGTTGGCGCGGAATCACGCCGATCACCTTGCCACCGCCGGCCAGTACGGTATCCGCCAGCACACCCATGAGCCCCACCTTGCCGCCGCCATATACCAGGGTGATGTGACGTCGAGCCATCTCGTTGCCGAACTCGCGAGCCAGCCGGCTGTAGTCGGCATGGCCACCGGTGCTGGAGCCGCAGTAGACACAAAGAGACGTGGGTTGAGGCATGAATCGCTCCGGGTGGGGTGGAGATACGTCGTTGGGGAAGCGCGTCGTGCCGGATTCCGCCGCACCGGAAAGGAAACCCGGCCGGGTCGACATGCGCATCACTGGCCGACCTGGAGACACGCGCGGGCCCAAGTCATTGGCGACCGGGGGTCGGCGCGGGTGAAGTCGGGCGCGCTGCCGATGCCATGTCGTTCGCGGTCCATGGCGGGTACGCGAGGTGGCCGGCCTGGTCCTCAGTTCCCCTTGTGGATTGCCCGCTTGTCCACCGACAGGGCGGCCTCGTGCACGGTTTCCGACAGCGTCGGGTGGGCGTGAACGATGCGCGCCAGATCCTCCGCCGAACCCTTGAATTCCATGGCGACAACGCATTCGGCGATCAGCTCGGACACACCCGGGCCAATCATGTGCACGCCGAGGATACGATCGGTTTCGGCATGGGCGATCACCTTGACCTGGCCGATTGCTTCGTTCATGGCGACGGCGCGACCGTTGGCGGCAAACGGGAAGCTGCCGGTCTTGTAGGGTACGCCTTCCTCGGTCAGCTGCTTCTCGGTTTTGCCCGCCCACGCCAGTTCGGGCTCGGTGTAGATCACGTACGGGATGGTGTCGAAGTTGACGTGGCCGGCCTTGCCGGCAATCCATTCGGCGACCGCGATGCCTTCTTCCGAGCCCTTGTGGGCAAGCATCGGACCACGCACGGCATCGCCAATCGCCCACACCCCGTCGACGCCGGTATGGTTGTGCTCGTCAACCACGATGCGATGACGTTCGTCCAGCTGCACGCCGGTATCGTCGGCCAGCAAGCCTTCGGTGTAGGCACGGCGGCCGACTGCCACCAGCAGTTTGTCGACGACAAGTTTCTGCTCGCCGTCCTTGTCGGTGTAGACCAGATGCACGCCGTCCTTTTTCACCTCGGCCTTGCCGAGTTTGGCGCCGAGCTTGATGTCCAGGCCCTGTTTCTTGAACTCGCGCTGCGCCACCTTGGCGATATCTGCATCGGCCGTACCCAGGAAGTCCGGCAATGCCTCGATGATGATGACCTCGGCGCCCAGGCGCTTCCACACACTGCCCAGTTCCAGGCCGATCACGCCGGCGCCGATGATGGCCAGGCGCTTGGGCACGGCAGCAAAGTCCAGCGCGCCGGCATTGTCGACAATCGCCTTGCCGTCGAACCTGGCAAACGGCAATTCGATGGGTACGGAGCCGGAGGCGAGAATGACGTTCGCCGCACTGATCGTTTGTTTTGCACCATCGACGGCGGTGACTTCCACCTGATTGCCTTTCAGCAACTTGCCCTTGCCGAAGAACGGCGTGACCTTGTTGGCCTTGAACAGTTGCGCGACACCACCGGTGAATTGCTTGACGATCTTGTCCTTGCGCGCAACGAACGTGGGGATATCGATTTTTGCGTTGTCGGCGCTGATGCCGTGCGCATCGAAGTTGTGCGTGAGGTTGTAGAACTGGCGCGAGGAATCGAGCAGCGCCTTGGACGGAATACAGCCGACATTGAGGCAGGTGCCACCAAGTGCCTGCTTGCCGTCCTTGCCGGCGAAGGCATCAACGCAGGCGACCTTCAAGCCCAGCTGCGCGGCGCGGATCGCGGCCACATACCCAGCCGGGCCGGCACCGATGACGATGACATCGAATTTGTCGCTCATGGACCTTCCTTTAATACGGTGAGCCGGTGCTCGTAGATGGAACTGAAGCGGGCAGTGGTGCTGGAATTGCAATGCTTGATCAACGGTTCCAAGGATCACCCGGCACCAGAGCTGCGTTGCCTATGGCTGAATGCGCGGAGCCGCCATCAGCTCAGAGTCCGAGCAGCATCCGCTGCGGGTTCTCCAGCTGGTTCTTGATGTCGACCAGGAACAACACCGCGTCCTTGCCGTCGATGATGCGATGGTCGTAGGAGATGGCGATGTACATCATCGGCGCGGCGATGACCTGACCGTTTTCGACGATGGCGCGTTCCTTGATCGTGTGCATGCCGAGGATCGCGCTTTGTGGCGGGTTGACGATGGGCGTGGACAGCAACGAGCCGAACGTGCCGCCATTGGTGATGGTGAACGTGCCACCTTGCAGGTCATCCAGCGAAAGCTTGTTGCCGCGCGCCTTGGTGGCGTAATCCGCAATGGCTTTTTCGACGTCGGCGAAGCTCATGTCCTGCACGTCGCGCAACACCGGCGTGACCAGTCCGCGCTCGGTTGCCACCGCGATCGAGATGTCCTGATAGCCGTGATAGATCACGTCATTGCCATCCACCGACGCATTGACGTAGGGGTAGCGCTTGAGCGCTTCGGCCGCGGCCTTGACGAAGAAGCTCATGAAACCCAGCTTGATGCCGTACTGCTTCTGGAATGCTTCGCCGAGCGACTTGCGCATCTTGACCACTTCGCTCAGGTTCACCTCGTTGAACGAGGTAAGCATGGCGATGGAGTTCTTCGACTGCATCAGGCGTTCGGCGATGCGCGCACGCATGCGCGTCATCGGTACGCGTTCTTCCGGGCGCGAGCCGGGCGTTGGCCTGGCAGCCGGTGCACTGACCGGCGCAGCGGCAGGTGCATTGCCACCCTTGCTGTAGTTGACCAGGTCCTCCTTGGTGACGCGGCCGTCGCGGCCGGTACCGGCAACCTTGGAGGCATCGATATGCTCTTCGGTGGCGACGCGCCGACCAGCCGGAGACAGGTCTGCGCTGCCCTTGGCTGCAGCCTGCGGTGCACTGGGTGCAGCTGTCGGCGCAGCCTTTGGCGCGGCGGCGGCTGGTGCCGGGGCAGGCGCCGGGGCAGCGGCTACGGCGCCAGCTTCAATGATCGCGATGATCTGTTCGCTGTTGACCACATCGCCAACCTGGTGCTGGATTTCCTTCAGCACGCCGTCCACCGGGGACGGCACCTCGAGTACCACTTTGTCGGTTTCGAGATCGACCAGATTCTCGTCACGTTTTACCGCGTCACCGACCTTCTTGTGCCAGCTGGCGATGGTGGCGTCGGAGACGGACTCGGGCAGGACGGGAACTTTGACTTCGGTGGACATGCTCTTTCCTTCGGTGAGGCGCTCATCCGTGAGCGCGAAGATCAAAAGCGGTCATCCTGGCCGCACTCATCAATGTTATTCCGCGGATGCGTCGGTGCCGATCGGCGCAACCAGCGCCTGTTCGACAAGTGCAGCCTGTTCGGCGGCGTGGGTTTTCAGGTGACCGGTGGCTGGTGCCGGAGAACGCGTGCGGCCGGCGTAGTGGAGGCTGTGCCTGCTGCTGACACACGCTTGCAGGTGATGGCGAATCTGGAACCAGGCGCCCTGGTTCATCGGTTCTTCCTGGCACCAGATCACTTCTTTCGCGGCAGCGTACTTGTCCAGCTCGGCGC
>DAITPL010000030.1:0-27330 GCA_036833615.1 Rhodanobacter sp. | reverse complement strand
GGGGCGTTTCTCGCGGGTGCGGTGGTGGCCGAGGCGCATTGCGTCAGCCGCGTGCTGCGTCTGGTCGAGCCGCTGCGCGACATGTTTGCGGCGCTGTTCTTCGTGGCCATCGGCCTGCAAATCGATCCGCAGTTGGTGTTCCAGTACGCAGTGCCGGCGCTGTTGGTCGCGCTGGTGGTCATCCTTGGCAAGACCGCGATTTGCAGTCTCGGCATCTTTGTCGTCGGGCACGATCCGCGCACGGCACTGCGCTCCGGGTTGGGGATGGCGCAAATCGGCGAATTTTCGTTCGTGATTGCCGCACTTGGTTTGTCCCTGGGCGTGATCAGCGACTTCGTGTATCCCATTGCCGTCGCCGTATCGGTGATTTGCATGGCCACGTCGCCGTATCTGGTGCGTTCTTCCGATGCCTTGACGAACGGCTTGCGGCGCTGGACGCCACGCTCGGTCAAACTGCTTGCCGCCAGTTACACGGGTTGGCTGGAAAATCTCAAACCAGTCAACGAGAACGCTGCAATCGCGGCAATTTTCCGGCGGTTGTTCTGGCATATTGCCATCAATGTTTTGCTGGTGATTACGCTGTTCATGCTGGGCGCGTACATCAATCAGCACAGCTGGAGCTGGTTCAGCGGGCTTGGTATCAATCGGGATTGGCGCCACACCCTGATCTGGGCTGGTGCCTTGTTCTTGTCGCTGCCGATGTTGATTGCGGTCTACCGCAAATCCGAGGCGTTGGGCATGCTACTGGCCGAACTGGGTATTCGGGAGCGATTTGCCGGTGCCTACACTCATGCGATACGTCAGGTGCTGGCCCGCGTCATTCCACTTGGCGCACTGCTGGCGCTGGCGATGCTCGTGGGGGCGCTGGGTGCAACGATCCTGCCACGACGGGGAGTGGTGTTGTCGTTGTTGCTGGCTGGCATAACCTTGGCGATTGTGCTGTGGCGCAGCCTCGTCCATGTGCATGCGCGCCTGCAAGCGGCCCTGAAGGAAACCCTGGACGGGACAGGTCCGCCGGGTGGCGAGTCCGGTTGACCCGCTGCGCGGGTGCCTGGCGTAAATGGTGAACCTTTACCGCCACTGGCGGTCGCAGTGGAATGTCGTTGCCAAGCGGTTGCAAGCACAGCACAATACGAAAACTGCCCTGCGGGGCCCGGTTGCCGTACCGATCTATCCACATTACGAGGAAGTTTCGAATGAAGCATTTTCTACGTCCCACGTTGAAGGTGGCCGCCATGGCCCTGGCGTTGGGCATGACGGCAGGTGTTTGCGCTCAGACTGCCACCACCGGGACCATTGACAAGGCCAAGGTAAGTTACGTGGTCGGCTATCAGATGGCATCACAGATTCAGCCGATCATGCGCGAGGAGCTGGATGCGACTGCCGTGGCCAATGCGGTCAAGGCCGCTCTGAGCGGGCAGAAGCCGACGATGACGGACGAGGAAGCGAAGAAGGTCATGGAGCCGTTCATGGCCAAGTTGCAGGCCAAGTACAAGGCTGAGCGGGCCAAGGTTGCGGCAAAGAACAAGGCCGAGGGTGACGCTTTCCTGGCCAAGAACAAATCCGCGCCCGGGGTGAAAACCACGGCGTCCGGTCTGCAGTATCAGGTCATCAGTGCAGGCACCGGTGCCCGTCCGGGTCCGAACGACACGGTGGAGATCAACTACACCGGCCAGTTCATCGATGGTCAGGTCTTCGATGCCTCGGCCAAGCACAATCCGCCGGGTCCGGCTTCGATCCCGGTGGCCAACGTCATTCCGGGTTTCCGCGAAGGTCTGCAGCTGATGCAGGTTGGCGGACATTACAAATTGTTCATTCCGGCGTCGCTGGCCTATGGCGCAGAGCCGCAGCCGCCGATGGAACCGAATGCGACGTTGATCTTTGACATTACCCTGGTCAAGACTGGCCCGACACCGGCTGGTGGCGCTGCCCCTGCGGGCAAGTAATCCGCCGTACTGATGTGATGCAACACGAAGGGCGCGATATCAGTCGCGCCCTTTTTGCGTTGTCGCAAGGAAAGTGTCGAGTGCGGAGCAGGCCGGTCCGATTCAATCGACGGATGTGGCCTGACAACGCGACACGAGCGGCTTCGGGCGGTGGCCCGGCTACAATGAGCGCATATCCAGAGGGTTACTTCCGGCGATGATGAAGGTCAGCATTTTTGGTGTGGGGTATGTGGGACTGGTGACGGGTGCATGTCTCGCCGAGATGGGCAACCACGTGTTGTGTGTTGACGTGGATGCACACAAGGTCGCTCGCCTGGAACAGGGCGAGATGCCGATCTACGAGCCCGGCCTGGAAGCCATCGTCCAACGCAACCATGCTGCCGGGCGGCTGGAGTTCACGACTGATCCAGGCGCTGCCGTGGCGCATGGAGAGGTCATCTTCATTGCCGTGGGCACTCCGCCGGACGAGGATGGCAGTGCCGATCTCAGCTATGTCGTGGCGGTAGCCGACACCATCGGGCAGCAACTGGAACACACCGCGGTCATCGTCAACAAGTCCACTGTGCCGGTCGGCACCGCCGATGTCGTGCGTACCGCGATCGGTGCGGGGTTGCAGGCGCGTCACGCGGGCGTGGTGTTCGACGTGGTGTCCAATCCGGAGTTTCTGAAAGAGGGCGCTGCCGTGGAAGACTGCCTGCGCCCGGAACGCATCATTGTGGGCGCTTCCAGTGAGCGTGCGGTTACCGTGTTGCGTCGACTCTATGCACCGTTCAATCGCAATCACGAGCGCATGGTGGTGATGGACGAGCGCTCAGCCGAGCTGACCAAGTACGCCGCCAACGCGATGCTTGCCACCAAGATCAGCTTCATGAATGAAATGGCGAATATCGCCGAACGGGTGGGTGCCGACGTCGAACTGGTGCGTCAGGGTATTGGCGCCGATCCACGCATCGGCTATCACTTCATCTACCCCGGCGCCGGCTACGGCGGCTCCTGTTTTCCCAAGGACGTGAAGGCGTTGGAGCATACCGCGCGCACCCACGGCTACGCGGCCCAGCTGCTGGGCGCGGTCGAGGCAGTCAATGATCGGCAAAAGGACAAGCTGTTCGAGTTGATCGTCCGGCACTTCGCTGGCGAGGTGCGCGGACGCACGGTGGCGCTATGGGGATTGTCGTTCAAACCCAACACCGACGACATGCGCGAGGCGCCCAGTCGCCACCTGATGGAATCCCTGTGGCGCGCGGGTGCGCGGGTGCGCGCGTTTGATCCGCAAGCCATGGCCGAAGCTCGTCGCATCTACGGCGAGCGCGCCGATCTGGTGTTGTGCACCGACGCCGATGATGCGCTGGAGGGTGCCGATGTATTGGCCGTGGTCACCGAGTGGAAGGCGTTTCGCAGCCCGGATTTCGGCCGGATCCGCGACAAGCTCAAGGAGCCGGCCGTGTTTGACGGGCGCAACCTGTACGTACCCGCTACCGTGGAACAGGCCGGCCTCGCGTACTACGGCATCGGTCGCGGTCGCAGTGTGCAGGGTCACTCATGACCGCGACCATCGAGCAACGCGTGACGGAGCTGGAGATCAAGCTCACGTTCGTGGAGCACACGGTGCGCGCGCTGGCAGACGCCGATGCGGATCAATCGCTGCGCATGGCTGCATTGGAACGCACGCTGCGTGACCTGCGCCGCGAGCTCGCGTCATTGCGGCTCGCACAGGCGGATGATCCGCACGGTGAGCCGCCGCCACCCCATTACTGATTTGTGGTTTTCACCAAGCCGGGACCCGCATGGTCGATTCATTGCGTGATCAACTGCTGAAAAGCGGTATCGTCAAATCCGTCCGTCGTGAAACGCGACCCGCTGCAGCGGCGACGGTGACTGCTGCGCGCAAAGCCGGTAAACCGCAGCGGGCCTCGCAGCGTTCCGCAGCGCCCGGCGAGATGGACCTGGCCAAGGCGTACGCGCTGCGCGCGCAGACCCAGGCGCGGGAACGCAGGCAGTTGGAACAGGAACTGGCCGAGCAGGCGCGGTTGCGCCGTGAGCGCAAGGCCAGAATCCAGCAGCTGTTGGCCGGCAACACCCTGAACAAGGCCGACGCCGATCAGCCGCGCAATTTTACCTACGCCGGCAAGATCCGCCGGGTGTACGTTGACGCCGCACAGCTGCTTGCGCTCAATGCCGGCCAACTTGGCGTGGTGCAACAGGGCGGTCGCTACCTGCTGGTGACGTGTGAGGTCGCCCGCCAGGTGCAGGCGATCGATCCACATCACCTGGCGTTGCTGGTCGACCCGGCAGAGGCGGCAACGGTGGCCGATGACGGCGTACCGGATGATCTGATGTGGTGAACCGCGGCGCCGGGTGACTCACGGCTCTCCAGGATTACGTTCCTGCGTCAGTGCCGGATGGTCCCAGCCGTTTTTGGGGGTGAATCGCTCACCGTAAAGCCGCGCCAGTTGTTCCAGTTGTTGTTTCACCTTGGTGGCGCCTTCGGTGCGGACATGGGTGATGGGACCGCCACGAAACGGCGCGAAGCCGGTACCGAAGATCACGCCGGCATCCAGCAGGTCAGCGTCAGCCACCACCCCGTCGGCCAGGCACGCGACGGCTTCGTTGATCATCGGCAGGATCATGCGCGCCTGCAGATCCGGCGGTGGCACATAATCCTTGTCTACCGTCGGCTTTTGCGGCTTGCCGTCCAGCCACGTGTACAAACCCTGGCCGTCTTTCTTGCCACGCTTGCCCGTTTCGAGTTTCGCCTCCAGCCCCGCCGGCAATTGCAATCCCAGGAAGGGAGCCAGTTCGCGCCCCACTGATGCGCACACATCCAGGCCGACCGTGTCCGCCAATTCGATCGGTCCCATCGGCATGCCGAACTGCCGTGCTTCCCGATCCAGCACCGGGCCGGGAACGCCATCTGCAAACAGCCGCAGGGCTTCGAGCAAATACGGCATCAGAATGCGGTTGACCAGAAAGCCCGGGGTACCCTTGACCGCGACTGGCAATTTGCCCAGCGACTTGCACAGCGCCAGTGCACGCTTTTCGACGGCACTGTCCAGCTGATCGTGACGCACCACTTCCACCAGCGGCATTTGTGCGACCGGGTTGAAGAAGTGCAGGCCCAGGAAATTTTGCGGGCGCAGCAGCCCCGTGCGCAGTTCGTCCAGCGGTATGCTGGAGGTGTTGCTGGCAAGGATGTCGTTCGCGCGCAGTTGGGGTTCCAGCCGCGCATACAGCTCACGTTTGGCGCTGCCGTCTTCGTAAATCGCCTCGAGTGCAAGGTCGGCATCGTTGATGCCGGTGCCATCAGGATCGGCGCGCAAACGATGGATGGCAGCTTCCACCTTGTCGGCCGTCTTCAGCTTTTTTTCGTACAGCTGCCGCGCGCGATCCAGTGCGGGCTGGATGTATTGCATGCCGCGGTCGTTCAGGGTGACATCGAACCCGCGCAGCGCGCACCAGGCAGCAATATCACCGCCCATCACGCCAGCGCCCACCACGTGCACGCGCTTGATCCCGGCTTCGACACCGCTGCCCTGATTCTTCAGGCGTTCGCGCAAAAAGAAAATGCGGATCAAGTTCTGCGCGGCTGGCGTTTGCGCCAGCCGCGCGACTGAACGCGCTTCCAGTCGCAACCGGCGCTGGATGTCGCGACCGCCGCGTTGCCACACGTCGATGAGCGCGAATGGCGCGGGGTAGTGGTCCTTGCGTACCTTGGCGGCAGTCCGCTGGCGGATGACCGGCGCGAGAATCTGCCGCGCGATCCAGGTATTGCTTAGCCACACCTTGCCACGCAGCGTGAGCGACCGGGCCTGGGGGTGGCGTAACAACTGCCGCGCTTCCCCAAGCAAGTCTTCGGGGCGCGCCAGGCGGTCGACCAGACCCAGCGTCAACGCCCGCCGGGCAGACAACGAGTTGCCGTTGAGCATCAATGACAACGCATCGGTGGCACCGATCAAATACGGCAACCGTGCCGTACCACCCCATCCCGGATGGATGCCGAGCATGACTTCAGGCAGGGCGATGCGGGTATCGCCGTCGTCGGCGGCTATGCGCTGGTGGCAGGCCAGGGCGAGCTCGGTGCCACCCCCCATGCACGCGCCGTGGATTGCCGCCACGGTGGGGCAACGCAATCTGGCCAGCGAGGCATACACGCGTTGCCCGTGCTCGATATTTTCCAGCACCGAACCCTCGTGCGCATAGCCGGCGAATTCCTTGATGTCCGCTCCCACCGCGAACCCACTGGCTTTTGCCGAGTGAATGATCACACCGGCGGGATTTTCAATGGCCAGACGCTCGACGAGTTGCGCCAATTCGTCCAGCACGACGCTGGAGATGGCGTTGACACTGCGGTCGGCGCGATCCAGCGTCAACGTCACGATGGCGTCGTCGCTGATGCTGGTCTTCCAGTGGTTGAAACGCAGTCCTTCAAACATGGCATGTTCGGCTGGCGGGAAGAGTCTGAACCATACTGTTCCCGCGCCGCGATTGCGAGATACCCGCAGCCACCCGGTTACCGTGCCGGCACATGGGCGGTGGCGAACGAGGCCGCCAGTTGGCGGATTGCGGCACAGGCAGGCAGAGTGCCGCAATTGGCGGTAAATTGGGTTACCGTTCAGGGTAGTGCAGCCGGCAATACCATTGTCCGTGTGCAGTGGGAGGCACCAGGGGCCGAGTCACATCGAATCAACTCGAATCGAGTGCAGACAACACAGGAAACAGCGGCAATGAGTTCCGTGACGTCACTGATGGCAACACAGGCTGGCAACGATGTATTTGCCCGCATTCTGGGAGCGTCCAGTGGCCTGGTGGTGCTCGACAGCGACGATGTCCGGGTGACTATCGCGCAGTTCCGGGCGCTGGCCCGGCGGACGGGCCAGGCTGTTTACCTGTGGGAGCCAGTGTCCGGCCTGAGCAGCCTGCGTGATGTCCACGCGCGCTTTCCGGATTGCCAGCGCTTTGGCAGCGCGTTGCGCCACGTACGCCAGAGTCTGCATTTTGGCGTGTACTTTCTGGTGGGATTGGAGCTGCCGCTGAGTGCCGCTGACTCCGCGCTGCTGGGTCGACTGGCGCGGGAGTCCACGGAACACCTGCGTCGTGTCGTGCTGGTCAGTCCACCAGCCTCGCTGGTTGAGCACCTCGGTGATCTGGCCGTCCATTTACGTTACAACAACTCCAGCCCGCGCCATTTGCGCATGCGCGATGGCCGCTGGCTGGTCGAGGGCTGAGATGCAAACCGGTGGCGGCATTCTGGTGGTCGCCGCACAACGCGAACTGCGTCGGCTGTTATTTGACGCACTGGATGGGGCTGGTTGCACACCCATCCACAGCGCGCGCGATGCTGCGCACGCCAGGACTTTGTTGCAGCGCCAGACCGGGCTGGAATTGATCGTCGTGGTGCTTGCCGGCAACGAGCGGCAGGCGCATGAATGTTGTGCGCAGCTGCGGCAGCTGCCATTTGCGTCGGCGGTACCGTTGATTGCGGTGCTGGCTGACGATGCACCCTTGTCACCGGGCAATTTGCCGGCGGACGTGGCGGCGTGGCTGCATGCCAGTCAGATCGCTACCGAGTTGATACCGCGGTGGCGGCAGTGTCAGTGCGCACGGGTCAATGCGCCACCGGTTCCGGTGGGTCGCGTGGACACGCCGGCGATGCTGGATCACCACCAGGCGACCGCGGATGCGGACGGCGACAGCGAATGGCTGCTCGTCGATCCCCAGTCGTTTTGTGTGCTCAAGGTCAGCCCGGCAGCTGGTGGGCACGATCATCTGCACGCGGCGCAGTTGATTGGCGCACCCCTGACAGCCGTGTTGCGCTTTGCCACGGTCCCCGCCGACGCCGCGCTCATGGCGGCGGACGGCACCTGGCATCCGTGCACGCGCCGGTCAACGTTGGGCATGGAGGACGGGACCGCCAGCGTGCGTCGGGTGGAGCACCTTGGTCGACCTGCGTTGTTCGTCGCATTCCGTGGCAACTGTGTCGTCGACATCCGTGCGACGTCGGCGTTGTCTCTGGTATCGCGGCTGTTTGCGCCGGGCACCGGCAGGGATACCCGAGACGCCGCTGCGCGCGTTCTGGTTGATGGGTTGAAGCTGGACTATCTCGCCATATGGTCCGCACACGATGGCGCCACTGATGGCCCGGTGCAATTGCTGCAGCACTGGAATGGCAAGGAGCTGGAATGCTCGCCCCTGCCGTTGCAGACGTCCCTGCAGCTGGTGTTGAGTGGCGAGGCGATGCTGTACCCGTCTGGTGCGCAGCAGCTGATGCCTGCCGAACCCCTCCTGCAACACCTTGCACTCTCGGCGTTTGTCGGCCTGCCATTGTTTGACGAGCGAAAAACCGTGATTGGCGCGCTCCTGGCCGGACGCCATCGCGAGATTGCCGACATGGTCGTGGTGGAACCGGTACTGCGCTGCGCGGCTGCCCGCTTTGCGCAGGAGATCGAGTTGCACCGCACGCGGGAACAGGGGCGTGCCGAAGGCCTCGTGGACACGTTGACCGGGTTGCCCAACCGGCTGCTGTTCAACGACAGACTGGCCACGATTCTGCGTGAAGCGGTGCGCAACGGCGAGTGCTTCGCCGTGCTGTTTGTCGACCTGGACCATTTCAAGGCAGTCAACGATACGTACGGCCACGCCGCCGGCGACGAGGTGTTGCGCCTGATTGCCCGGCGACTGGGCAACAGCATCCGTGCGTCCGATACGGTGGCCCGGTATGCCGGAGACGAGTTCACCGTAGTGCTGCGGCACATCGTCAAGAACGATGACGTGTCGCGCGTTGCGGAAAAGATCGTGCAATCCATGTCCCCCCCGTTGTATCTCGGCGATGGCACCGGGTTGCAGCTCACCGCATCCATCGGCATCAGCTTTTTCCCGGATGACGCAAGCGATATCGAGACGTTGGTCAAACACGCGGACGAAGCGATGTATGCGGCAAAGCATCTTGGCCGCAACAACTTTCAGATGTACGAGGTCAGCCCGGAATATGCACGCGAACACGGCATGCTGTTGCGCGCACGTCTGCGCCATGCCGAGAGCAATGGCGAATTGCGTGTGGTGTATCAGCCGCAAGTGGACACCGAGAGCGAGGATATCGTCGGCATGGAAGCGCTGGTGCGCTGGGAACACCCGGAATTGGGACTGGTCAGCCCGGCCGCGTTCATTCCGCTGGCCGAAGAGACCGGGCTGATCGTTTCCATTGGAGAGTGGGTCCTGCGTACGGCATGTCGTCAGGCGCGGGAATGGGAAGAGCGTTATCGGCTGGGTCTGCGCCTGGGGGTGAATTTGTCTGCAGTGCAGCTGATGGAACCCACGCTGTTGAACTCCGTCACGAGGGCGCTGCGTGACACCGGACTCGACCCCACCTTGCTTGAGCTGGAGATTACCGAAAGCATCAGCATCAAGACGGCACCGAACCTGATTGAAAACCTGCATGCCCTGCACAAGCTGGGTTGTCGCCTGGCCATTGACGATTTTGGTACCGGGGCGGCGTCGCTGGATTATCTGCGTCGCCTGCCGGCCGATCGCATCAAGGTGGACCAAAGCTTCGTAAGCAATATCGGCGTCGATCCGGATGACGAGGCTATCGTGCGCGCTACCATCGAGATGGCGCACCGGTTGAATCGCACGGTGGTGGCCGAAGGCGTGGAGACCGAGCAGCATCTGCAATTCCTGCGCGCTGAACACTGTGACGAGTTGCAGGGCTACTTGTTTGCACGTCCGTTGCAGCCAGTCAGCTTTGGCACGCTGCTGGCGGAACGCGAGCGCCTGCTTGAAATGCGGGTCGCCCGGCCGGCTTGAACCGCAAGTGGACAGCCCCATGGTGATGTCTCGGTGCGGGTGTCCGGTGTCGCTTGCGTTATCGCCGGTGCAGGAAAACCACGGTAGCCTGAACCCCAACCCGTGGCCGCGGTCTGAGCGTGGCGCCCCGGTCCTTTCCCGGTTTCACAGTGGATGATGGCATTGACGATGGATACGGCCCGCATGGGCGAAAATGAGCTTGATCGGGCGTTGGTCGAGCGCGTGCAACGCGGTGACAAGCGGGCATTTGATCTGCTGGTGCGCAAGTATCAGCATCGGGTGATTGGTCTGGTTTCGCGGTATGTCCGCAGTCACGCGGAGTGCGAGGATATCGCGCAAGAGTCTTTCATCCGTGCGTGGCGGGCGATGGATTCGTTTCGCGGGGACAGCGCGTTTTATACGTGGCTGTACAAGATCGCGGTGAATACGGCCAAGAATCACCTGGTGGCGATGAGCCGGCGGCCGCCCGCCGATGACGTGGATGTCGACGGTGCCACGTTCACGGCGAGCGCCGAGCGCATGCAGGACAACGCCACGCCCGAGCATGAAATGATGCGCCAGGAAATTGAACAATCCGTGTTTTCCACTGTCCAAGCCCTGCCTGAGGAGTTGCGCACGGCGATCACCCTGCGTGAAGTGGACGGCCTCAGTTACGATGAAATCGCACGTGCGATGGACTGCCCGATTGGTACCGTACGCTCACGCATTTTCCGGGCACGTGAGGCGATTGACGAAAAGCTGCGGCCATTGTTGTCGGACCGCGAGGATCAGGCATGAGCCAGGCGCACATGAATAAAAAATCGTTTGAGACCCTTTCTGCCGGTGTCGATGGCGAGTTGTCTCCGCACGAATTGCGTTTTTTGCTGCGGCGGCTCGATCATGACGAGGCACTGCAGCAGGCATGGTCGCGTTACCACTTGGTGCGTGATGGCTTGCGTGGCTGTCTGCCGTCGTTGGCAAGTGCCGATTTTGTTGCGCGCACGAACGCAGCGATCGAGCGTGAAGCACGGCCGGTTCCGGCTGTTGGCAATCGTCGCTGGCTGCGCTGGTCGGCAGGCGGAGCCATTGCCGCGAGTGTCGCCGCGGCCACCCTGATGCTCGGCCAGCCCCCCAACGATGTCGAACGCATGGTGGCTGCGCAGGATACGACGGCAAATGTCAGCACGTTGGCCAGTGCCGGTTCGGCGCATGTGGCGGCGGCACCGTCTACCGTGCCACCGTGGCTGAGTGGCAGCGCTGCTGGCGCGTTGAGTCAACAGGCCTCGGCCACGCTTGGTTCGCCGTTTGCAAACGGCCCTGCGTTGCAAACGCCATCCGCGGCGTATACGCCGCTTTACCGTTACCGGGCGCTGGACAATCACGATGGCAGTTATCTGTTGCTGCTGGATCCGGCGCAGCCGTCGCCGGCCGATACCGCACTGCACCGTGCTGCGGCAGTAGCCCAATAAACGCGTGGTCGCCGCACTTCCAGGCAACCTGTGGGCAATGTGCAAACCGTGTGCCTTTCGGGTAGGCACCAGTTCATTTGGTGCCGCATGCCTGCGGTCGCCGGCCAATGCTGCGTCGACTGCTGGCGTGACTGCGCGGTGCGGCCTGAATACAGAGATGTCATCGCTGCGCCTCGGCGCGCGCTCAAGAATGTATCCATGACTTGACGGTCACCGAAGGAGGACTCATGAATCAACCCATCCTGCGCCGTTTGGCGTGCGCCGCGCTGCTGGGGTCGGTGGCTACATTCGGCGTGCAGGCACAAACGCCGCCGAGCGCGGCAAGCCTGCCGGACTTCACCGGGATCGTGCAGAAGAATGCTCCCGCTGTCGTCCATGTCGAGGCGCGCTATGACGGCAGCACCCCGTCTGGGCAAAGCCAATCCGGCCAGGCAGGTCCGCGCGGCATGCCCGGCAGCCCGCAGGACGAGATCATGCGCCGGTTCTTTGGCTTGCCGGGCATGCCTGCACCGGAGCCACGCGGCACTTCGCTGGGGTCGGGCTTCATTATCTCCGCCGACGGCTACGTGCTCACGAACAACCATGTAATCGCCGACGCGGACAAGGTCACGGTGCGGCTGCAGGATCGACGCACGCTCACGGCCAAGGTGGTGGGCACGGATCCCACGTACGATATTGCGTTGCTCAAGCTGGACGCCGGCAGCAATTTGCCCGCCGTAAGCATTGGTGACTCGCGCAATCTCAAGCCTGGCCAGTGGGTCCTGGCGATTGGCTCGCCGTTCGGCTTCGATTACACCGTGACCCAAGGCATCGTCAGTGCGGTGGGGCGCAGCCTCGGTGAGCGGGATCAGGCCTATACGTCGTTTATCCAGACGGATGTGCCCATCAACCGCGGCAATTCCGGTGGCCCGCTGTTCAACTTGCAAGGGCAGGTGGTCGGCATCAATTCCCAGATACTTTCACAGACCGGGGACTATGCGGGCGTGTCGTTCTCGATCCCGATCGATGTGGCGATGAATGCAGTACAGCAGCTCAAGACCAAGGGCTACGTTTCCCGCGGCATGCTTGGGGTGACCGTGCAGGCGGTGACCGACGACATTGCCAAGGCATTCAAACTGGACAGCGGCATGGGTGCGGCGGTGGTGGATGTCACCCCGGGCAGCGGTGCGGCGAAGGCCGGCCTGCGCGCCGGGGACATCATCCTTGAGTACGATGGTCGCGCTGTGCATCAATCGGCCGATCTGCCGCCCATGGTGGGCATGAGCAAACCCGGCAGCACGGTACCGGTGCAGGTCTTGCGCGACGGCAAACCCCAGACCGTGCAAGTCACGGTGGGTGAGACTCCCCGCGATCGGCGTGGTGTGAGCAACCTGTTGCCGCCCAGTGCGACCGGGGTCAGCGGTTCTGCGGCGTTGGGTTTGAGCGTTGAAGCGATTGACGCCGATGCCCGCAAGCAACTGGGCTTGCCGGCCGGCCAGGGCGTGGTCATCAGTGAGGTGACCGGCCCGGTCGCGGGCGAGGCTGATTTGCAACCGGGCGACGTGGTCTTGATGGTCAACCAGCAGCGGATCGCCAACGTTGCGGAGTTCCAGGCTGCCACCAAAGATGTGAAGGCGGGCAGCACGGTGCTGCTGTTGATCCGTCGCGGTGACCAGAGCCGGTTTGTCGGGTTGACCGTGCCGGCGGTGAAGTAGCGCCATGGCTGCGGCGCGGTGGCCGGCGACAATCCGGCCACCATCTGGATCAGGCGGCGTGGGGCATCACGGTTCCATGCGATAATGCGGGGTTCGCGTTGCCGCCGCTGCGGTGATGCGCCGCCGCCATGTCCCTGTGCTGGTGGTAACCCGTAAACAGGCCGCTCGCGTTCCATGGAATTGATTCGCAACTTCTCGATCATTGCCCATATCGATCACGGCAAATCCACCCTGGCCGATCGCATCATCCAGATCTGCGGCGGCTTGAGTTCGCGCGAGATGGAAGCGCAGGTGCTGGACAACAACCCGATCGAGCGGGAGCGTGGCATCACCATCAAGGCGCAGTCCGTCTCACTGCCGTACACCGCGCGCGATGGCCGGACGTACCAGCTGAATTTCATCGACACGCCCGGACACGTCGACTTTTCCTATGAAGTCAGCCGCTCGCTGGCTGCGTGCGAAGGCGCGCTGCTCGTGGTGGATGCCGCCCAGGGCGTGGAGGCACAGTCGGTGGCCAATTGCTACACCGCGGTGGAGCAGGGCCTGGAAGTGGTGCCGGTGTTGAACAAGATCGACCTGCCCAACGCCGACGTGGAAAAAGTGAAAGGCGAGATCGAGGCAGTGATCGGCATTGATGCCACGGACGCCATTGCCATCAGCGCCAAAACCGGACTGCATGTGGTCGAGGTGCTGGAAGCGATCATCGCCCGCATTCCGCCGCCGCGACCGCGCGACACGGATCGGCTGCAGGCGCTGATCATCGATTCATGGTTCGACAACTACCTTGGCGTGGTGTCGCTCGTGCGCATCATGCAGGGCGAAATTCGCCCTGGGGACAAGCTGCTGGTGATGTCCACCGGGCGTACCCATGAGGTGGCCGAGGTGGGCGTGTTCACCCCGCGGCGCAAGAAACTGGATCACCTTGGCCCGGGCGAAGTGGGCTGGATCAATGCCGCGATCAAGGACGTGCATGGCGCGCCAGTAGGTGACACCCTGACCCAGGCCGGCAAGCCGGCGGACCATCCGCTGCCGGGTTTCCAGAAAGTGCAGCCACGGGTGTTTGCCGGGCTGTTCCCGGTGGCCTCCGAAGATTACCCGGCGCTGCGCGAGGCGCTGGACAAGTTGCGCCTGAATGATGCGGCGATGTTTTTCGAGCCGGAATCGTCCGAGGCCATGGGTTTTGGGTTCCGCTGTGGCTTTCTTGGCATGCTGCACATGGAAATCGTGCAGGAACGCCTGGAGCGCGAATACAATCTGAACCTGATCAGCACCGCGCCAACAGTGGTCTATGAGCTGCTGAAGACCGACGGTTCGATCCTGCTGCTGGACAACCCCGCCAAACTTCCCCCTGCGCAGCAGATCCAGGAGATTCGCGAGCCAATCATCATTGCCAACATCCTGACGCCGCCGGATTACATCGGCAACGTGATCACCTTGTGCGAGGAAAAGCGCGGCGTGCAGCGTTCGATCCAGTATCTGGCAACCCAGGTGCAGATCAGTTATGAAATGCCGCTGGCCGAAGTGGTGATGGATTTCTTTGATCGGCTCAAGTCCGTCTCACGCGGTTACGCGTCGATGGACTATCACTTCGATCGTTTCGAGGTTGGTCCGTTCGTGCGCACCGATGTGTTGATCAACGGCGAACGGGTGGACGCCCTGAGCCTGATCATGCACCGCAGTTACGCCGAGCGGCGCGGCCGCGAGCTGGTGGAGCGCATGAAGGAGCTGATCCCCCGCCAACAGTTCGACGTGGCCATCCAGGCCGCGGTTGGCGCACAGATCATCGCGCGGTCGACAGTGAAAGCCTTGCGCAAGAATGTGCTGGCCAAATGCTATGGCGGCGACGTCAGCCGCAAAAAGAAATTGCTCGAGAAGCAGAAAGAAGGCAAGAAGCGGATGAAGCAGGTTGGCCGCGTGGAGATTCCGCAGGAAGCCTTCATGGCGGTGTTGAAGGTGGACAAGTAGCGGGCGGCGACAGTGACGAACCATGGGCGGAGCGCTGCAGGCGTGGACGTTGGACAAGCTGCGGTGCCTCTTCCCGTTATCTCGCGCACCACGGGAGCGATACATGGAATTTGATTTCTCGGCGATTTTGCTGGCCCTGACCGTGCTGTTTGGCGTGGTCTGGGGGCTCGATCGCCTGTTGTTGTACAAGCGCCGCAAGGCCCGGCTGGACTCCGCCGGCGCCGAGTATCGGGATCCGGTGGCGGTGGACTGGGCGCGGTCACTGTTCCCGGTGGTGCTGGTGGTGTTGCTGTTGCGGTCGTTCGTGGCCGAACCGTTTCGCATTCCTTCGGGCTCGATGATGCCGACGCTGGACGTGGGGGACTTCATCCTGGTCAACAAGTTTGCGTACGGGCTGCGGCTGCCGGCGTTCAATGACAAGTTCGTGGATCTTGGTGAGCCTCAACGTGGCGACGTGGTGGTGTTCCGGTTTCCCGGCTACCTGTGTCGGGTTGGTGAGCATCTCGTGCGCAGCGGGGACATGACGTGCGCTGACCCGCACGCGGAAGTTCCACAGCAAAACTGGATCAAGCGCGTGGTTGGCTTGCCCGGCGACAGCATTGAGGTGCACGGCGCGGACGTGGTGATCAATGGCGTGCGCGTCAATGCCCGGGAGGTGGGCCCGTACGTGGGCAATCCCGGGCGCGCTGTGGAGCAGATCATGCTGGACATGGGTGCCACGGTGTGGACCGAGCAGCTGGGCGCCGTCGAGCACGCTGTTGCGCGCATGCCTGCCTACAACACGCCAAAGGCCATTCCGAACAATGTAGTGCCATCCAGGGTGCCGGCTGGTTGCTACCTGGTGATGGGTGACAACCGCAACGACAGTCTGGACAGCCGCTGGTGGGGCTGCATGCCCGAGCAGAACCTTGCGGGCAAGGCGTTCCTGATCTGGATGAGCTGGAAGGGGCTGCATACTGGCGGTGTGGATTTTTCGCGCATTGGTACGATTATTCACTGATGTGCGTGATCCCGTTGGCGTGTGTTGCAGGGGCAAACAATGCGAGAATCCAGTGCGTCATGCGTAAGTGGCTGGTGGGGCGCACTTGGTGGTGGCTCCATCCGACGCGGGTACACCGCAGAGCGGCATAGCGAGGGGACTATGAAATCCAGGCAGGCAGGTATCACGTTGATCGGTTTCTTGATCGTTGTGGCGGTCGTGGGATTTTTCGGCTACATGGCGATGAAGCTGGTGCCCGCGTATTCGGAGTACATGGGCGTGGCAAAAAGCATGAACCAGGTGGCCACTTCCGGGACCAGCGGCAAAACGCTGGACGACATGCGCCGCGAGTTGATGTTCAAGATGAATTTCCAGTACGTGGATGACGCCACGATCAAGCCGGCCGACATCACGCTGTTGCGCGATGCTGGTGGCACCAGCACCCTGCATGTGGCGTACGACAAACAAATCCCGTTCATGTACAACATCGATTTCCTGCTGCACTTCGAGAAGGGCGTGCCGTTGACGGGCAACGTCGGACAGTAGGTGGTGGCACGTTGGAGTTGAATTACCGTTTTCGCGATCCGGCGTTGGCCGCATTGGCGCTTACGCATCGCAGCGTTGGCCGTCCAAACAACGAGCGGCTGGAGTTTCTCGGCGATGCGCTGCTCGGGGCGATTGTCGGCGAGATGCTTTTCGTCGCGCATCCGAAGGCCAGCGAAGGTGAGTTGTCACGCCTGCGTGCGCAACTGGTCAGTGGCGTGGCGCTGGCCGTGCTGGCCCGTGAGTTGAAGCTCGGCGATTCGTTGCAACTGGGTCCGGGTGAGCTGAAGAGTGGCGGCTTTCGGCGCGATTCCATCCTTGCCGATGCGGTGGAGGCGTTGATCGCCGCCGTGTATCTGGATGGCGGTTTTGAGGCTTGCCGGGAAACCGTGCATGGCTGGTTCGACGCGCGTATCGCCGCGCTCAAGCGCTCATCCAAGGATGCGAAAACCCGCTTGCAGGAATGGTTGCAGGCTGAAGGTTGGCCGTTGCCGCAATACGAGCTGACAGCGAGCCACGGTGATGACCATGCCAAGACCTTCGATATCACCTGCAGCATCAGTGAACCGATGCCGCTCAGCGTGCAGGCCAGTGCCGGCAGTCGTCGCGCTGCAGAGCAGGATGCGGCCCAGATCGTGCTGGCCCGATTGCAGATGCTGAAGCAGTCGCACCCAGCCAAGTGATTTTTTTGCGGGTTGGCATGCCTGACATCGGCGGGCATCACCGCCGTCCAGGCGATGCCGTTGCAGACGTCGGCTTCTCTGCAACAACTTTGCGGGATGGTCAAGGTTGAATTGCCATCTGCAGCGCGTCGCGCTGGTGAATATCGGTCTTGCGCGCCGCCGCGAATGCGGCAGCGGAGCCACCGCGCACTTCAATGCCGAGCATCGCGCTGAAGTCGCGCCCCTCGCCGAGCGTGCTGCAACGGATTGGCTGCGGTGGTCATGAGCGCATTGTGTCGTTGGTTGGTCGTGAAGTTATGCTGCGATGATGCATGACATTACGCGTGGTCGTGTCGATACCGCGAACCCGGTCCGGCGCGCGCGTCGCGGTGCCTTCGCGGGTCTGCTTGCGTTGGCTGTGGCCATGGGCGTCGGCCGCTTTGCGTTCACGCCGATTCTGCCGATGATGCAAGTCGACGCCGGGTTGTCGCTGCGCGCCGCGGGTTGGCTGGCTGCAGCGAACTACCTGGGGTATCTGCTCGGCGCGCTCGGTGCGGCGCGACTGCCGCCAGCGTGGGCAATACGTGGCGGATTGCTGCTGATTGCGCTGGTCACGTTTGGCATGGGTATCGGTACGAATCTTGTAGGCTGGCTGGTGTTGCGATTGTTGGCAGGCATTGCCAGTGCATGGGTGTTGGTCCATGTGTCGGCGTGGGCACTGGAACGCCTGCTGGCGTGGGGCCGGCCGGCGCTGGGCGGAGTCGTGTTTGCGGGAGTTGGCGTGGGTATCGCCGGCGCCGGTGCGCTGTGCATGGTGCTGATGCGAGCGGACGTCGACTCGGCACGTACGTGGCAGGTCCTGGGTGTGCTGTCGCTGTTGTTGCTGACGGCGTTGTGGACCTCGTTCCGGGTTGATGCACCACGTGCCGCCGCCGTGGCGGTGGCAACGGTGGACCGTCGCGTGGCATGGACGACGGACAAGCTGCGCCTGGCGCTGTGCTATGGCGCGTTCGGCTTTGGCTACATCATCCCGGCGACGTTCTTGCCGGCGTTGGCGCGGCGCATGATTGCCGATCCGGCGTTGTTCGGCTGGGCGTGGCCGGTATTTGGTACGGCGGCGGCGCTGTCGACGTATGCCGCGGCACGCTGGCTGCGTGCGGTGGACGATCGCCGGCTATGGGCAGTGGCGCATGTGCTGATGGCGGCGGGCGTGGTGCTGCCGGTGCTGTGGCCCGGGTTGCAGGCAATTCTGCTCGCGGCGCTGCTGGTCGGCGGGACGTTCATGGTGGTCACCATGGCGGGCCTGCGCGAGGCGCGGCGGGTGGCCCGCATCGGTGCGACAGCCTTCATTGGTAGGCTGACGGCAGCGTTTGCGGTCGGGCAGATGCTTGGCCCACTCGCAATCAGCGCCGTTGCCGGCACGCGCTACGGGCTCGAAGGCGCGCTGGGTGTGGCCGCTGCCGTGTTGCTGTGGAGCGCTGCCACGCTGTGGCGTTCGGCAAGTGGCGCCGAGGGGCAGGGCTGACGTTGACGAGTGCCACGTGGCGTCGGGCAACGGCGCAGCTCAGTGCAGCTGCACTTCCACAAACTGCCGCGATGGCTGGTACAGGTCCGGAAACAATTGCTTGAGATGCGCGACTTTCGGCGCGTCGTAATAGACGATGTACGGCGCGTTCGGGTGTTTCTCGAAATAATCCTGGTGATATGTCTCGGCGGGATAGAACGCCTTGAGCGGTGCCAGTTGGGTCGCGATCGGTGCGGGGAAAGACTTGGCCGCGGTCAGTTGGGCGACATAGGCGGTGGCGATCCGCTGCTGCTCGTCATTCGCGTAGAAAATCACCGAACGGTATTGACTGCCGCTGTCGGGGCCTTGCCGGTTCAGTTGGGTAGGATCGAGCGCGACGGAGAAAAATGCCTGCAACAGGGTGCCGTAACTGACTCTGGCCGGGTCGAAATGCACCCGTACCGATTCGGCATGCCCGGTGTCGCCACCACTGACGGCGTTGTAGTGCGCAGTGTCGGCACTTCCCCCGGAGTAACCGGCGGTTGCCTGGGTGACGCCCTTGATGTGGCGGAAGACTGCCTCGATGCCCCAGAAGCAGCCGCCGGCAAATACTGCTACCTGATCGGCAGGAGTGGCAGTTTTCGGCGCGTCCACCCTGGGCGCGGGCAATAACGTGACGTCGTCGGCTGCGGACACTGGCTGGCATGCGGTGATGGCCAGCATCAACAGCGCGATGGGGAGAACGCTGAATACGGTGCGACGGTTCATGGCGTGCCTCGCGAAAGTGCGGGAGAAATCATCTGGCCAAGGGTTCTTCGCTGACCGGGTCGCACGGGTTACATGTTCCGACGCAGGGCCGTGTTGCTGATCGCGCGCGGCGGGCGGTACGAAAATTCACCGCCAGGAGCCGCGCTGATCATCAGCTGAAGGTACGCGCGACAAAGCGCAACGCAGGTGAATTCATGCAGTAGCGCAATCCCGTGGGACGTGGCCCATCGTTGAACACGTGACCGAGGTGGCTGTTGCAGCCGGCGCAGGAGACGGCCGTGCGCTGCATGCCGAATGTGCGATCGCTGCTTTCGATGACGTTGGTGCTGGCGATGGGTTGGTAGAAGCTCGGCCAACCGGTGCCGGAATGAAATTTGGTGTCGGCGTCATACAGCGCGGTGGCGCAGGCCGCGCAGCGGAAGATGCCTTGCGCGTAGAAGTTCCAGTACTTGCCGCTGAACGCACGTTCCGTGCCGGCATGGCGCATCTGGTAGTAGGCATCTGCCGGCAGTCGTTCGCGCCACTGTTTGTCGCTGAGCACCAGCCTGGCCACCTGACGGGCGCCGAGGTCGCGACCGTCGTCGCCAAAAATCTCCAGCAATACGTTGCCGGGGAGGTCCGTCGGCGTGTCATCAGCGGCGAACAGCCGTGGCGCGAGCACGCCACCACCGACCGCCAGCAATGCCCCGCCGGCAAGCAGCGTGCGCAGGAAACGCCGGCGATCTGCGCTGAGGGTTTCATCGATGCGGGACATGACAAACCTCCGTGGGGCTGGGTTCTACAGCGGCAACCGGTCAACCAAACGTGAACGCGTACACCTGCACGCCTGGATCAAGGAACTCGATTTCAAACACCCGCTCACCGCTGCCGTTGGCCTGGCGCACGAGCTGGTACAGCCGCTGCCCGGTGATCGTGCCATTGCCGTCGGCGTCAGTGTCCATGCCGTGATCGACGCCGGGTGCCTTGCCATCAAGCGTGACGCGAAAGCGCACGGGCTTGGCGTCGCTGCCCGGGCCGAGCACCAGATGCAGGTCGCGGCCCCGGAAACGGTACGTGAGGCGGCCACCGGCGTGTCCCAGTTGCGCGTTTTCGCCGTGCACGGTCCAGCGCCCATCGAGCGCCCACTGGTTGGTGCCCAGTACGCGCGGCGCGCGGTAGTCCCATGGTTCGTCATGCGCCACGCGGCCACTGGCGAAGTTCTCGGCGCGGGCGTAACCCACGTAGGTTTCCGGGGAGATGGTCGGGTCGTTCGAGGCGGCGGCTTCGACCCCGCGACGCATCCCGCTCACGTAGCCGGCGGGCAGGTCTTTCTGACCGGCGGCAGTCAGCAACCGACGGATCACGTCTTCGCTTTCCGCGTACGCGCCCTCGCCAAAGTGGTGATGGCGGATCCGGCCTGCGGCGTCGATGAAATAATGGGCGGGCCAATACTGGTTGTTGAAGCCACGCCAGATGGCGTAATCGTTATCCATCGCGACCGGGTAATTCACGCCCAGATCCCTGATCGCCCGGGCAACGTTGGCCGGGTCCTTCTCGAACGCAAATTCCGGCGCGTGCACGCCGATCACCACCAGTCCGTGATCCCGGTATTTGTCGGCCCAGCCGCGCACATAGGGCAGCGCGCGCAGACAGTTGATGCATGAGTAAGTCCAGAAGTCGACCAGCACCACCTTGCCGCGCAGCGCTGCGCTGGTCAGCGGCGGGCTGTTGAACCACTGCGTCGCGCCCGCCAGTGACGGCATGTCGCCCTCCACCGGCAACGGCTCACCGGCCGCCGGCGCCGGTGCAGTGGCTTGCGCGGGGCGCACCATGTCGAGCAGACGTTGCTCGATGCCACCAGTGGCAGCCAGCGATACGCGGGTGAGCACACCGGTATCCAGGCCCAGCGCGATGGCCCCCACACCAGCCAACACCAGCACGCCGAGCGCGCGACGCAACCATTCGCCGGCACCCAACGAACGTTTCATCCAGCCAAATACCTTGCCGCCAAGCAATAGCGCCACGCCGAGTGAAGTCGCCGCGCCGGCCGCGTAGGTCAGCAGCAGCAAGGTAGTCTGCACGCTGGCGCCGTTCAACGCCGCTGCAGTCAGCAGCAGGCCGAGAATCGGACCTGCGCAAGGTGCCCACAGCAGGCCGGTGGCGACCCCGAGGCCAGCCGCGCTCCAGACGGAGCCCTCGTCGTCCGTCGCCCGCTGCGACAGTCGATTGCCCAAGGCGACAAATGGACGGCTGATCCAGGCCGCGAGCCGCGTCGAGAGCAGGGTGAGGCCTAGCAGCGCCAGCACCACCAGCGCCACCAGGCGGCCGTACTGGTTGGCGTGGATCGCCCAGCCTCCGCCGACCGCGGCCAGCGTGGCCACCAGTGCAAACGTGACCGCCATGCCCAGCAACATCGGCAAGCCGTTGCGCCGGAACGGCCGATCGGCACGCGCAAACACAAACGGCAGTACCGGCAGAATGCACGGACTGAGGATGGTGAGTACGCCGCCAAGATAGGCCAGGATCAGGACGAACATGGTGCAGGAATCCATGTGGGATGTGGGTTATTCGCCGGCAGCCAGGCGCTGGTTACGTCCTTGTTGCTGCGGGTACGAGGTAACCTTTGCAGTCGCCGCAACGAACAGGTTGCACAGTCATTCATGTGGAACGGTGATGTCGCGCAGCTTGACCACTACCGCCACGATGGCGTTTGATGATGCGCCGCCTGGCTGGGTGAGTCACCTGAATATCGTGCCTGCTGAGTCCGCCAATGCCACAGAGTCGCCCGGACAGCGCCGGACGCGATGGATGGTCGCGGTTCAGGCGGGTGATCGCCGCGCTTATGAAAAGCTGCTGGCGGACTCGATCGCGTTGATTCGCGCGGCGGCGCGCCGACGGGGCGTGGGGCAGGATCACCTGGATGACGTGGTGCAGGAAACGCTGATCACCGTGCACCGGGTGCGCCACACGTTTGATCCGGCACGCTCGTACGACGCGTGGCTCAACGCGATTGCCAACCGCCGCGCGATTGATGCATTGCGCCGTAGCAGCCGACGTGATCGCCGCGAGGTACACGATGAGTTCGCCCTGGAGCGTCAGACCGCCGGCGATGACGCCAGCGTGGCAACCGAGCGCGAGCAACGCACACAACGCCTGCACGCGGCGGTAGCACGACTTCCGCCAGGTCAGCGTGAGGCGGTGGAGCAGCTTGGCCTGCGTGAACGTTCATTGGGTGAAGCGGCCGAACTGACCGGGCGTGGCACCGGTGCGCTGAAAGTCAATCTGCACCGCGCATTGCAAGCCTTGCGCAAGCACTTCCACGGAGAGCCTTGAGATCATGTCCGAGTCGCTTTCGCATACTGCGTTGATCGACCGCCTCGGCAGCGCACTGGTACCGGTGCAGCGCCTGGCGCCACCGTGGCGGCGTACGCTCGGTTGGCTGCTGCTGGTGGTGGCAATCGCGCTGGGTCTGCTGATGCATTACGGCCCGGGTGGCATGGTGCAGCGCTGGGCGGTGGCACCCGCTTTGGCCTGGGCGGGACTTGGCGCGGCGATGACCGCCGTGTGTGCGGCGTGGGCCGCGTTTGCGCTGGGGGTGCCGGGGCGCCGCGTGACGTGGGCGTGGCTGCCGTTGCCGGCTGCATTGTTGTGGTTGGGGGCGAGCGGGCTTGGTTGTCTGCGCGCCTGGTTCATCTCGGAGCCGCCGTTTGGCGCCTTGCAGCAGTCCGCCGATTGCCTGCTCTTCATCATCGGCTTGTCGATCCCGCTTTCCGTGCTGTTGATCGTGCTGTTGCGCCGCGCCTGCCCCTTGCGGCCGGTGCTGACTGCGGTACTGGTTGGCCTGGCCAGTGCCGCGGCGTCGGCCGCGTTGCTGGAAATCGGTCACGCCACCGATTCGGCCGCGACTGATCTGTTGACCCATGCGCTGGCGGTGGGCGTTGTAGTGGCGATAAATGCCGCGATGGGCGGGCGGCTGCTTTCCAGGGCCTGACCTCAGCCGACCACGGTGCCTGCGACGCGAGCTGGCTGATGCTGCCTGCCAACCCACGGCCGCGCCGGATGCGTCGCATTGCTGCGGCGCATTTTTCGTTCAGCACACTGAACCAGCGGCCTGCCGACGGCAGTCGAATACCGACCCGAAGTATCAAACCATCTCGAAGATCCCGGCAGCGCCCATGCCGGTGCCGATGCACATCGTGACCATGCCGTACTTTTGCTGGCGCGCGCGCATGCCGTGCACCATGGTGGCAATGCGAACTGCGCCAGTGGCGCCAAGCGGGTGCCCCAGGGCGATGGCGCCGCCATGCGGGTTGACCTTTGCCGGATCGAGGTGCAGGTCGCCGATGACCGCCAACGCCTGCGCCGCGAATGCTTCGTTGAGCTCGATCCAGTCCAGCTGATCCTGCGCGATGCCGGTTTGCTTCAGTGCTTTCGGGATCGCTTCGCGCGGGCCGATGCCCATCACTTCCGGCGGCACGCCGGCAACGGCAAAGCCGACGAAGCGCGCAAGCGGAGTGAGGTTGTAGTCCTTGATGGCTTGTTCGCTGGCCAACAGCATGGCGCCGGCACCATCGGACATTTGCGAGGAGTTGCCGGCAGTGACGGTGCCGCCGAGTTGGCCGTTGCGAAATACGGTACGCAATTTGGCGAGTACTTCCAACGTGGTGCCCGGACGCGGACCTTCGTCATTTTCGATCAGCCGGCTGTCCGTCTGGATGCTGCGTTTGGCGAGGTCCGGGTAATGGTCGTCCAGTGGGAACGGGGTGATTTCCGCCTTGAACGCGCCGGCCGCTTGCGCGGCGAGCGCGCGACGATGGCTTTCCACGGCAAATGCGTCCTGCTGTTCACGGCTGACTTTCCAGCGCTTGGCGACATTCTCCGCCGTGATGCCCATGCCGTAGGCAATGCCGATGTTCTCGTCATTGAAGATGGCCGGGTTCATGGCGACCTTGTGCCCCATCATCGGCACCATGCTCATGCTTTCGGTGCCGCCGGCAAGCACCAGGTCCGCTTCACCCAGGCGGATGCGATCGGCAGCCATCGCGGCGGCTTGCAGCCCCGATGAGCAAAAGCGGTTGATGGTGACGCCGGGCACGCTGTCGGGCAGGCCGGCCAGCAACAAGCCGATACGGGCCACGTTCATGCCTTGCTCGGCCTCAGGCATGGCGCAGCCGATGATGACGTCGGCGATGCGCTTGGGGTCGATGCCCGGCGCTTGCGCCATGACGGCGCGGATCACGTGCGCCAGCATGTCGTCCGGGCGGGTGTGGCGGAAGATACCGCGTGGCGCCTTGCCCACCGGCGTGCGCGTGGTGGCGACGATGTAGGCGTCTTGCACTTGTTTGTTCATGGTTCTTGCTCCGTTGCATTGCGCGATTCGCGGCGACGCACTTTTGTTTTTGATCGTCATTCCGGCCTGCGCCGGAACGACGGCTCGACGGACACGCGTTCAATTGCGCAGGGGTTTGCCCGTGGTCATGGTGTGGGCGATACGCGCCTGGGTTTTTTCGGTCCTGGCCAGCTCCACGAAATGCTTGCGCTCCAGCGCCAGCAGCCACTCTTCGTCGACCAGCGAGCCGCGCTCGATCACGCCGCCGCACAAGGTGTCGGCAATGCGCGTGGCAATCTCCATGTCATGCCCGGAGATGAAGTAGCCGGCCTGCATGTTGACCAGCGATGCCTTGAATGTCGCCGTGCCCACATCGCCGGCCACCGGGATGGCCCGGGCGGGAAGCGGCGGACGGTAGCCACGCTCAGCCAGCGAGTTGGCCACTTGTTTGGCAACGTAAAGCAACTCGTAGGCGTTGAACACCACTACATCGCTGTCGCGCAGCAAGCCAAGGCGCTGCGCATCCAGTGCGCTGGCGGAAACCTTGGCCATCGCCACGGTCTCGAACACTTTCTTCAGCGCCGTGAACGGATCTTCCGGATTGGCACGGGCGGCGCGAATGGCCAGTTCGTGCAGACCGCCCCCGGCGGGCAACAGGCCGACGCCGGCTTCGACCAGGCCGATATAACTTTCCAGCGCCGCGACCGTGCGCGCCGAATGCATCTGGAATTCGCAGCCCCCGCCCAGCGCCAGGCCGCGCACGGCGGATACCACCGGCACCAGCGAGTACTTGATGGCCATGCTGGTGCGCTGGAAGTTCGCCACCATGTGCTCGAATTTGGCGAATTCGCCGGCTTGCAACAGCGCCAGCGCACCTTTCAAGTCGGCACCGGCCGAGAATGGCTCGGACGTCTGCCACAGCACCACCGCCTTCAGTTTCTGCTCGGCGAGCCTGATGGCCTCCTGCACGCCGTCCAGCACGAAATCGTTGACCGTGTGCATCTTGGTCTTGAACGACAGGATGCCGATGTCGTCGTTGCCCAGCGTCCACAGCCGCACGCCTTCGTTTTCCCATACGGTGACGCCCTGGTCGAACTTTTCCCCAAGGATGGGATCGGGGAACAACTGGCGCGCATAGACCGGGTGCTGGGAACGTGGCTTGTCGGCGTTCGCACTGGCCGAGTACGAACCGTCCTTGCCATGCACGCCGGTGCGGCCGTCGGTGACCCAGGCCGGGAGCGGCGCCTTGCTCATGGCCTTGCCGGCCGCGATGTCTTCGTTGATCCAGCTCGCCACCTGCTGCCAGCCGGCAGCCTGCCAGGTTTCAAACGGGCCAAGCTTCCAGCCGTAGCCCCAGCGGATCGCCAGATCCACATCGCGCGCGGTATCGGCGATGTCGGCCAGGTGGTAGGCGGTGTAATGGAACAGGTCACGGAACGTGGCCCACAGGAACTGTGCCTGCGGATCGCCGGAAGCGCGCAATTTGGCGAATTTCTCCGCCGGGTTCTTGAGCGCCAGGATTGCCGCGACTTCATCGGATGGCTTCTGCACGGACGGACGGTAGTCCTGCTTCTGCACATCCAGCACGACGATGTCTTTGCCGACCTTGCGGTAGAAACCGGCGCCGGTCTTTTGTCCCAGCGCCTTCTTCCCGATCAACGCCAGCAGCCACGCGGGCGACTTGAAATATGCGTGCCACGGATCGTCGGGCAGGGTGTCGGCCATGGTCTGGATGACGTGCGCCATGGTGTCCAGGCCCACCACGTCGGCGGTGCGGTAGGTGGCACTTTTGGGGCGACCCACGGCCGGGCCGGTCAAGGCGTCCACGGTGTCGAAGCCGAGCTTGAACTGATCCGTGTGATACATCGTGGCCAGCATCGAGAACACACCAATGCGGTTGCCGATGAAGTTTGGCGTGTCCTTGGCGATTACCACGCCCTTGCCGACGGTGGTGGTAAGAAAGGCCTCCAGGCCCTCAACCACTTGCTTGTCGGTGAGCGCAGTGGGAATCACCTCGACCAGATGCATGTAGCGCGGCGGGTTGAAGAAATGCACCCCGCTGAAACGATGCCGGAGGTCTTCCGGCAGTGCTTTGGCCAGGCCGTTGATCGACAGGCCCGAGGTGTTGGACGCGATGATCGCGGTGCTCGACAAATGCGGTGCAATCTTCTTGTACAGGTCGAGCTTCCAATCCATGCGTTCGGCAATCGCCTCGATCACCAGGTCGACATCTTTCAGCTGTGCAAGGTCGTCGTCGTAATTCGCCGCAATCACGGCATTGGCGAGATCCGGCGTGGCCAATGGCGCGGGCGACAGCTTTTTCAGATTGGCGATGGCCTTCAGCGCGATGCCGCTCTTCGGGCCTTCCTTCGCGGGCAAGTCGAACAACACGGTTTCGACCCCGGCGTTGGTGAGGTGAGCGGCAATTTGTGCGCCCATCACGCCAGCGCCCAGCACGGCGGCTTTGCGAATGTGCAGCGCTGATGGGGATAACGATGCAGCGGTCATGAGCCTTCTCCGATGATGCGAACTGACAATGAAAACGCTGTTGGGGGTGCAGGGCTCATACGTGGCTGAGCCCCGCAACGGCGAAACGAATCAGGTGCTGGGCGGTCTGCTCGCGGTGTGCATGCTCGCTGACGTCCTTGGGGCGCTGGATCATGCCGAAGCCGGACATGGCATGGGTCAGCGCGCCGGTCACCAGGTCGATGCGCCA
>DAITPL010000029.1:25531-27759 GCA_036833615.1 Rhodanobacter sp. | reverse complement strand
TTCACCTGCATGCCGGACAGCCCGGCAACACCGGGGCCGGATCCCATGTGCCTGGACAAGAATGCGCTGGCCTGGGCACAGGCGTGGATGGCACACCAACCTCCACCGGCCGGCAAGCTTGGCCTGGTGTACATGCTGGAAGGCGGCACGGACGCCAGCAATACCGATCCGTTCGCAGCCAAACCGGAGGCTGGCAATCACTGGGTCAAGACCGGAGCGCATTTCATGCTCGTCGGCGCGGACGACGCGTTCTACGCCGACTATCCGAAGGATGCGAATCCGGATACCCGCATGCCATACATCATGTGGGCGGGCACGCCGTATCAGCATTTGATGGCGCCGATCAAGTGATTCATGTGCATGGCGCGTGTCGCAGCCCGGCGCGCGCCGTGCGTACCACGGAATTCGCTGCGACCCGCGCAGCGTGGTCCGCTTGTGTGCGGGTGGCACGGATGTAAGCCGGCGGGCCGTGCCCGCCCTACGCGGGGTTTGCGCGGTTTCGCCTCAGGGTCAGGACGCTGTACTCGCACCAGCGGCATGCGTTCCATCGATCGCGAATCCACCGCGACACAAAGCCGTTGTATGGCGGGCACTGCCCGCCGCACCCGCACCGCGAAAAGATCGGCGGGCAGTCCGCTCGTGCGCGCCCCGGCAAAGACCATGTCCGAAAACGGCGAGTGCATGGCACCGTGCGGTGCTAGCCTGCGTCCATGCTCAATCTCCATTCCCCCAGCCTGCCCGATCCGCATATCTGCGAACAAGCACGGCGCAGCCGCGACGCGCGTTTCGACGGGCTGTTTTTCACGGCGGTCAGCAGCACCGGCATTTATTGCCGGCCAGTGTGCCCGGCGCCGGCCGCGAAGCGCAGCAATGTGCATTACTACGCAAACGCGGCAGCGGCGGAAGCGGCCGGATTCCGGCCGTGTCTGCGCTGCCGGCCGGAGCTCGCGCCGGGCAATGAATTCTGGCAGCACAGCAATCACGTGGTGGCCCGTGCGCTGAAACTGATTGCGGACGGCGCGCTGACCGAGCTGTCGATTGAACAACTTGCCGCCCGCGTCGGCGTCGGCGCGCGACAGTTGCGCCGATTGTTCGTGGAACGCGTCGGCGTGCCACCGCGCAATGTGTACGCAACCCACCGGCTGTTGTTTGCGAAACAATTGCTGACGGAGACGGCGTTGCCGGTCACGGAAGTGGCGTTGGCGTCGGGCTTTCGCAGCTTGCGCCGATTCAATGCGGCATTCGCGCAGGCAAACCGGATCGAGCCGCGTCAATTGCGGCGTGCGCCACGGGCCGCGCGCGATGCGCCACTGGTCCTGCGCCTTGGCTATCGGCCACCGTATGCGTTCGACGCGATGCTGGATTTCCTGCGCACGCGGGCGTTGCCGGAGGTGGAGCTGGTCGACGCACACAGCTATGCGCGCGTGTTCGGCACACCCGCGGCGCCCGGCTGGTTGCGCCTGAGCGCATGGCCGGATGACGCGCACACTTTGCGGCTGCAACTGCATTGTCCACAGCCGGCGCAATTGCTTGGCGTGGTGACGCGTCTGCGGCGCATGTTTGACCTGGATGCGAACCCGCTGCTGATTGCGCAAGCATTCGCACCCGACCCGCTGCTTGGTCCGTTGTCCGCGCGCCGACCCGGCCTGCGCGTGCCGGGCAGTTGGGATGGTTTTGAAATCGCGGTACGCGCGGTGCTCGGTCAGCAAATCAGCGTGGCCGCGGCACGCACGCTCGCGACGCGCATCGTGCAGCGGCATGGTGCGCCACTGCTGACGCCGACGCTGCCCGGGCTCGAGCGCCTGTTTCCGACACCGGCCGTACTCGCCAGCGCAGATTTGCGCGCACTCGGCCTGACCACGACCCGTGCCGCGACCGTGCGCGCGCTGGCGCAAGCGCTGCTGGACGGCCGCGTGGATTTCCGCGCCGAGCAATCGCTGGAAGAATTCGTGGCACGCTGGACCGCCCTGCCCGGGATCGGTGCGTGGACCGCGCATTACATCGCGCTGCGCGTGCAGGGTGATCCGGATGCATTCCCGGCAGCCGACTTGATCCTGCGCCGCGAGGCCGCGACGGACGGCACGCCGTTGACCGAACGCGCGCTGCTTGCGCGTGCCGCGGCGTGGCAGCCATGGCGCGCCTACGCCGTCATGCACCTGTGGCGCGCCGCAGGCGAGCACCCACCCGCACCCCGCCTCACTCACCCGCGCCGGAGCCGCTGACATGAG
>DAITPL010000029.1:0-25431 GCA_036833615.1 Rhodanobacter sp. | reverse complement strand
CGAGCACCCACCCGCACCCCGCCTCACTCACCCGCGCCGGAGCCGCTGACATGAGTACCGACACCACCGTTTATTACGACCAGATCGACAGTCCGGTCGGTCCGCTGCGCCTGATCGCCGACGCCGGCGGTCTGCGCGAAATGTTGTTCGAGGTGGAAAGCCACCCGACCGTGATGCAACCGGAATGGGTACGCGCGAGCCAACCGCTGGCTCGCGCGCACCGCCAGCTGGACGAATATTTTGCCGGCAAGCGGCAGACGTTCGACCTGCCGTTGCACCCGCACGGCACACCGTTCCAGCTGGCCGTATGGCTGCAACTGCGCAGCATTCCCTACGGTTGCACGATCAGTTACGGCGAACTGGCGCGGCGCATCGGCAACCCGGCTGCGTCGCGCGCGGTCGGTGCCGCGAACGGACGCAACCCGTTGTCCATCATCGTACCGTGCCATCGCGTGATCGGCGCCAGCGGCAAGCTCACGGGTTATGGCGGCGGCCTGCCGATCAAGGAATTTCTGCTGGCACTGGAGCGCCGCGCCCTCGGCCGGGATTTGTTCGCCGCCTGAGCGCTGCCGAATCAACGGCCGCTGCGCGACCTGGCCGGCTCCAGCCGCCACACCGGCGGCGCCATATCCGTTTGCAGTAGACGGTTGAGCAGATCCTGTTGCGCGGCACGCTGGCGATCCTGGTGTGCCGCATCGGCCTGATCCATTTGCTGGCGCGTGGGCGCGGCCAGGGGCAGCGGGCGCTTCGCGGTATCCGATACCGACCGTTGCAGTTGCAGCTGCAACTGGCTTTTCTGCATCTGGTCGCGCAGTTGCTGCTGTTGCGCGGCTTGTTGAAACTGCACGGCCGGGGGCGGCGGGATCAGTACCATCGGCGCCGGGCGCTGCGTGCCAGGCGTCGACGACTGCAGGCCGTGCGCTGCGAGTGGCAGCAGCAGCGCGAGCACGCCTGGCAACCACCTGCGCGCGTGACGAAAGTGCCCAATGTCACATGAATTTTCCATCCTCGTTCCCCATGATGCAGGGCGGCTGTAACCATGTTGCGGGTACCTGCATGAACATTGCGTTGCGTCTGTTGCTGGGGTTGCTGCTTGCGCTTGGTGCGGGTTGCGCCAGCGTGCCAACACATGAGCGCGCCGCGCCTGTTGCGCCGCCGACGACCACGCCATTGCTGCTGGTTTCAATTGACGGCTATCGCCACGACTATCTCAAGCGTGGGCTTAGCCCGACGTTGTCGATGCTGGCCAGGGGCGGCGTCCAGGCCGCCTCGATGCAGCCGGCATTTCCCTCCCTGACGTTTCCGAACCACTACACCATCGTCACCGGCCTGACGCCTGATCACCACGGCATCGTCAACAACACCATGTTCGATCCGCAGCTCGGGAAATTTTCCCTGGCCAATCGCCAGGCGGTAAGCGATGGACGCTGGTGGGCCGGCGGCATACCGATCTGGGAAACCGCTGACCAGCATGGCCTGCGCACGGCGACCATGTTCTGGCCCGGCTCCGAAGCCGACATCCGTGGCCGGCATCCGGATTACTGGAAACCGTTTGACGCTGCGTTCAGCGCCGACCAGCGCGTCGACCAGGTGCTCGCCTGGCTCGACTTGCCGGCAGCGCAGCGGCCGACGTTCATCACGCTTTACTTCGACGCGGTCGATCACGCCGGCCACCAGTTCGGCCCCGACACGCCGCAGCTCGATGCAGCGTTGCGCGCCACCGATGCCGCATTGGCGCGCCTGGTCGCCGGCCTGCGCGAACGCCACCTGTTCGAGCGCATCAACCTGATCGCGCTGTCTGATCACGGCATGGCCACGGCGCCGGAGCAAAACAGCGTGCTGATTGATCAAATGGTTCCGCTGGATCGGGTGCAAACCGTCAGCATGGGCATCCTGGCCGGTTTCAACCCACGCGCCGCTGACGCCGCTGCGCAAGCGGACTTCGCCTCGGTCGAGCAGACGCTGGAGCAGCCGCATCCGCACATGCGTTGCTGGGACAAGCGCCGCGTACCGGCACGTCTGGGCTACGGCAGCAACCCGCGCATCCCGCAACTGCTGTGCCTGGCCAACACGGGCTGGCGCATCAGCACCAGTGATTACCTCGCCAGACGGGGCGGGCGCCTGAGCCGCGGTGAGCATGGTTACGACAACGCCGACCCGCTCATGCAGGCGTTGTTCATCGCGCATGGTCCGGCGTTTCGCGTTGGCGCACAGATGGGCGCGTTCCCGAACGTGGACGTTTATCCGCTGATGACCCATCTGCTCGGCCTTCCCGCCGCCGCGAACGATGGTGACTACGACGCGGTAAAGGGCATGCTCAAACCCGTCGCGCGCTGAGCCACAACCTCACGCGCACGCCGTCCCCGCCTGGCGCTTGCAGGCACCACTCGACGTCTCGCACGGCGACTATTCGTATGTAGGGCGGGCACTGCCCGCCGCATCGCACCACCCCACCCCGGATGTCGGGCGGGCACCGCCCGCCGCACCGCACCCCCACCACCCGATGTAGGGCGGGCACTGCCCGCCGCATCGCACCACCCCACCCCGGATGTAGGGTGGGCACTGCCCGCCGCATCGCACTCCCACCACCCGATGTAGGGCGGGCACTGCCCGCCGTGATCCCCGTCCGGCAACCACGTGCCGTCCGCAAAAGCCGGCGGGCAGTGCCCGCCCTACACTCGCGCCACGGACGGCTACATCAGAGCAGCGCCGAGTACCCGGCGACGGTGGACCGGGCAGTGCCCGCCCGGCACTCGCGCCACGGACGGCGACCTCATGGCAATGCCGGTTCGGTACCGGGTGACGGTGGGCCGGGCAGCGGCGGCAGGCGATACAGGCGCCACGCGACCAGCAGGGCCACCAACATCAGGACGCCGACAAACCCGCCGACGCCACTCCATCCATGCCACGCGTAGAACAGGCCACCACCCCAGCCGGCCACGCTGGAGCCGATGTAATAGCTGCATACATACAGCGAGGACGCCTGCGCTTTCGCCGCGCCCGCGCGCCGTCCGACCCAGCTGCTGACGATGGAGTGCCCGCCGAAAAAGCCGAACGTCAGCGCCACGATGCCCAGCATGATCAGCGCCAGCGGTCGCGTCAGCGTCAACAGCACGCCGGCAAACATCAGCGCCACGGCCGTCCACAACACCTTGCGCCGCCCCAGCTTGCCGGCCAGGTGTCCCATCCACGGCGAACTGAACGTGCCGACCAGATAGATGCCGAAGATCAAGCCGACCACGGCCTGGCTCAGGTTGTATGGCGGCGCCAGCAAGCGGTAACCGAGGTAGTTGTAGACGGTGACGAACGCCCCGAGCAGCAGAAAGCCTTCGAGAAACATCCACGGCAGACCCGGATCATGCAGCACCCCGGCAAAGCGGCCACGCAACGCGCCCAGGCGCAGCGGCTGGCGCACGAAATGCCGCGACGGTGGCAGGCTGCGTGCAAACACCCAGCCCGCCAGCAAGCCGATCACCCCGACTACCGCCACGCCGATCCGCCAACTGACAAAGTCGGTCAGCACGCCGGTGACCAGCCGCCCGCCCATGCCGCCAATCGCGCTGCCACTGATGTACAGGCCCATGCCCAGGCCAATCGACTCGATATCCATCTCCTCGCTGAGATACGTCATCGCCACCGCCGGCAAACCGCTCAGCGTCAGGCCGAGCAACGTGCGCAGCAGCAACAGGACATTCCAGGTCGGCGCCAGTGCGCTCAGCAGCACCAGCGCCGCGGACGCCAGGATGGACGCCACCATCACCGACTTGCGGCCCAGTGCGTCCGACAGCGCGCCGGCAAACAGCAAGGCGAACGCCAGCACCCCGGTGGTCAGCGACAACGACAGCGCACTGGTCGCGGCACTCACGCCGTAATCCGCACTGAACTGCGGCATCAGCGGCTGCACGCAATACAGCACGCCGAAGGTCGCCAGACCGGCGGCAAACAACGCGAGGTTGGTTTGGCGAAACGCCGGCGTGCCGTGGTGGATGAACGGCGCCAACGCGCCACGCGCGGGCAGCGGCACGGCCGCGGTGGGTTCCAGCTCATCGTTCATTGCACCCACCCGTTTCGTCTTGCGCGCGGGCCGCAGCATAGACCAGCGTCAGCCAGCATGTCGCGACACAGTTCAGGCACCGTGCGGTTCGGGCACCGGACGCTGCACGCGCAGCGCGGCGTCGTCACCGGTGGCGACACGGCCAGCACTCCAGCCGAGCCACGCACAGCGCAACCCCTTGCCAGATCGCGCGCACCACGCCAGGCGCCAGCGGGCGTCGCGATACAGCCGCGGCGCGAGCCATGGCCAGGCCAGCACGGGTCACCCGAAACTACCGGCACCCAGCTGTGCCAATGGCATCACGCGTGCGCCAGCTGCTCCACCACGCTGCGGTAACGCGCCGCGATGCGCTCCTCATCGTGATGATGAAAGTCGCGCACCACCCAGCGCCCGCCGACCATTACGTCGCGCACCAGCGGCGTGTTGCCGGCAAAGATGAAGCTGTCCAGCACCGAGCGCTCGTCGCGCGCAGCCAGCAGCGGCGAGCGGTCATCGAGCACGATCAAGTCAGCGCGGACACCGGCGTGCAAGGCACCGATCGGCAAGCCGGATGCTTGCGCCCCACCCCGCAACGCGGCGCGCCACAGCGTTTCGCCGACACTGGCGCCCTGCTCGCGTGCCGCCACGCTGCGATGGTGCGTGTGCAAACGTTGTCCGTACTCCAGCCAGCGCAATTCCTCCACCGGCGAAACCGAAATATGCGAATCCGAGCCAATCCCGAAGATGCCCCCCGCCTGTGTATATGCCGCCAGCGGGAACAGGCCGTCGCCGAGATTTGCTTCGGTGGTGGGACACAGCCCGACCACGGCGCCGCTGCGCGCCAGGCTGGCCGTCTCGGTGTCGCTCAGATGCGTGGCGTGCACCAGGCACCAGCGCGCATCGACGCCGACATGCTCGAGCAGCCATTCCACCGGACGCGCGCCGCGCACGGCGAGACAGTCCTGCACTTCACCCAGCTGTTCGGCAATATGGATATGGATCGGGCACGCCGTGGCCAGGCCGCTGGCCAGCACTTCGTGGATCGCCACCTCGGGTACCGCGCGCAGCGAATGCAGTGCGACGCCCACCCGCAAATCCTCCGCTTCGTATGCGCGCAAGACCTCCAGCAAGCGCAGGTAATCGCTCACGCGGTGTCCAAAGCGACGCTGCCGCGCGATCAGTGCCCGCCCATCGAAACCACCACTCATGTACAGCACCGGCAGCAGCGTCAGGGCCATGCCGGCCTCCCGCGCCGCCTCGATCAACGCCAGCGACATCGCCTCGGCAGGCGCATACGGCGAGCCATCGGGCTGCTGGTGCAGATAGTGAAACTCGCACACCTGCGTGTAACCGGCCTTGAGCATTTCGACATACAACTGTGCCGCCACCGCCTTGAGCTCGTCCGGGCCAATCGCCGCGGCAAACGCATACATCGTTTCGCGCCAGCTCCAGAACGTGTCGTCGGCGGCCTGCGGCGCGCCGCCCGGGCCGGTCACCTGCTGCCCTTTGTGTGCGGACGCCGGCGCCTGGGTCCGTCCCTTGCGCTCAGCCAGGCCAGCCATGGCGCGCTGGAACGCGTGCGAGTGCAGGTTCGCCATGCCCGGCAGCACCCACGCACCGAGCGAACTGGCCGGGCCGTCGGCCGACGCAACCAGCCGGCCATCCGCGCCCACCGCCAAGTCGGCATTCGCGTGCCAGCCGTCGGCTTGCCACAAGTGCCCCGCGCGGAACTGACCCACCATTGCGTGCTCGCTCATGCCCTGCTCCCGTGCGAATGCCACGCAGTGTAACGGCCAGCGTGGCGGCCTTCACCCGCAGGTGAATGACGCCGGGCATAATGCCGGCATGGCCAGGAAGACAAACGAACGCTCGCCGAAACTGCTGCTGCGCCAGGCCACTCCCGATGATGTGCCAGCGCTGGTCGCGTTGACCGGGCGCGTCTACACGCCCGAATGGGGGCACTCGGCGGAAATGTTGCGTTCCCAGCAAACGCACTTTCCCGAAGGCCAGTTCGTGGTGGATTACGAGGGCGTGATCGTCGGCTACTGCGCCACGTTCCGCATCGACGAGGCTACGGCGCTGGCCCCCCACACCTGGGCGCAAATCACCGGTGGCGGCATGGCCTCACGCCACAAGCCCGACGGGAACTGGCTGTATGGCATGGAAGTGGTGGTGCATCCGGATTACCGCCGCATGCGCATCGGCCAGCGCCTGTATCACGCGCGCAAGCGGCTGTGCATGGATCTGAAGCTGCGCGGCATCGTGTTTGGCGGGCGCCTCCCCGGCCTGGCGAAAAACATTGCGCGCTACGGCAGCGCACAGGCTTACGCGCAGGCGGTGGTGGACGGCAAGCGTCGCGACCAGACGCTGAGCTTCCAGTTGTCCAACGACTTCAGCGTGATCGGCATCCTGCGCGCGTATGTGCCGTCGGATCACGAATCGCTCGGCTATGCGGTGCACCTCGTGTGGCGCAACCCGCGCCTGCTCGAGCAGCCCGACATGCCGCCAATCACCTCGGAGCAACGCCTGCCGGACTCGGTGCGCGTGGTGTCGGTGCAATACCAGCAGCGGCGTATCGCCTCGTTCGCGGAGTTTGCCACCCAGGTCGAATACTTCACCGACATCGCTGCCGACTACAACGCCGACTTCGTGACATTCCCCGAGTTGCTGACGCTGCAGCTGCTGTCGATCGAGAACACCGAACTGTCGCCGGTGGCATCGATCCGCAAACTGAGCCATTACACGCCACAGGTAAAGGAGTTGTTCAGCCGTCTGGCCGTCCATTACAACATCAACATCATCGCCGGCACGCACCCCACCGAACAGCCCAACGGCGACATCCACAACGTGTGTTACGTGTGCCTGCGCGATGGCTCATTGCACGAACGCGAGAAGCTGCACCCCACGCCGAGCGAGCGCAACGTGTGGAACATCACCGGTGGTGAGAGTGCCGCCACGGTGCAGACCGACTGCGGTCCGATTGGCGTGATGATCTGCTACGACGCCGAATTTCCGGAAGTGGCGCGGCACCTGACCGATCAGGGCGCGCTGATCCTGTTCGTGCCGTTCTGCACCGACGTGCGCGAAGGCTACCTGCGCGTGCGCTACTGCGCGCAGGCGCGGGCGATCGAGAACCAGTGCTACGTCGTGTTGTCCGGCAACGTCGGCAACCTGCCCGGGGTCAACAACTTCGACATCCAGTACGGCCAGAGTTGCATCCTCACGCCCAGCGATTTTCCGTTTGCGCGCGATGGCATTGCCGCCGACTCCACCCCGAATAGCGAAACCGTCCTGTTTGCCGACCTGCGTCTGGAAAGCCTGGCGCGTGCGCGCAACGCCGGCGCGGTAACCAACCTGAAAGATCGTCGCTTCGATCTGTACGAAACCCGTTGGCGTCCGCGCTGAGTCGCACCGCAGGCCACGTTCGGCCGGCCAGTGCTGCGATAATGCCGGAGCGCTCGCGGCTGACGTCAGCGCCCGGTTCGCCACCGCCATTTCGTCTGCGCCACCACGGATCACGCACGCCATGAACGACCAACGCTGGGACCGGTTGCTGTTGAACGCCACGTTGGCCACATTCAGCGGCGACGCACCGTATGGACTGGTGGAACGCGGCGCCGTCGCGCTGCATCGCGGACGCATCGCCTGGGTCGGTCCGATGGAAACCCTGCCTGACGCCCCGGCAGCGCTGGCCATCAAGGTGGAACCGGTGGACGGTGCGCTGGTGACGCCCGGCCTGATCGACTGCCACACGCACCTGGTGTTTGGCGGCGATCGCGCGCACGAATTCGACTTGCGCCTGCGCGGCGCCAGCTACGAGGAAATTGCCCGCGCTGGCGGCGGCATCGTCTCCAGCGTCAGCGCCACGCGTGCCGCCAGCGAGGAACAGTTGCTGGCACAGGCGTTGCCGCGGGCACGGGCGCTGTTTGTCGACGGCGTGACCACGCTGGAGATCAAATCCGGCTACGGGCTGGAGCTGGAAAGCGAACGGCGCATGCTGCGCGTCGCGCGCCACATCGGCCGCGAGCTCGGCATCACCGTGCGCACCAGTTTCCTCGGCCTGCACGCGCTGCCACCGGAGTATCGGGACCAGCGCGAGGCTTACGTCACCCTGGTATGCGATGTCATGTTGCCGACGCTGGCCGCCGAAGGTCTGGTCGATGCCGTGGACGGGTTTTGCGAAAACATCGGCTTCACCCGGGCGGAAACCCGGCGCGTGTTCGCGCGTGCGCAGGAATTGCACCTGCCGGTGAAACTGCACGCCGAGCAATTGTCCGACCAGGGCGGGGCGACGCTGGTGGCCGAGTACCAGGGCTTGTCGGCCGACCATCTGGAGCATCTGGGCGTCGCCGGGGTCCAGGCCATGGCCGCCGCCGGCACGATCGCCGTGCTGCTGCCCGGCGCGTTTTATGCGTTGCGCGAAACGCAGGCACCACCGATTGCGCTGTTGCGCGAACATGGCGTACCGATCGCCCTGGCCACCGACTGCAACCCGGGCACCTCGCCGCTGTTGTCACTGCGTCTGGCCGCCAGCATGGCGTGCACGCTGTTTCGGCTCACGCCGGAAGAAGCGCTGCGCGGCATCACCAGCAACGCCGCGCGCGCCCTGGGACTGGACGATCGCGGCACACTCGCACCGGGCCAACGGGCGGACGTGGTGGTGTGGAACGTGCATCGACCGGAAGAGTTGTGCTACTGGATCGGCGGCAACCTGGCCCGCAAGGTTTACGCGGCGGGCGAACCGCTATCGCGACGGCGCCCCGCGATCAATGCACCAGGCGTGTAGGAGCTCTCCGCTGAAGTTCAGTCCCTGCCGCCGGCAGCCGACTGGCTGGTCCGGTTCGCGTGCACCTGCATGCGTTGCAGCAGTTGCTCGAAAAATTCCTCCGGCAACTGCGCGGACACCGGTACCCGCCACCAATCGGGCTGGGCGAAATGCCGGCACTTGATGGCATCCTTGTCGGTCATCAGCAGCGGCAGCGCGGGCACGAATGCCAGGTCTTCGGCAGTGAACCGGTGATGGTCGGCAAAGCGATGTTCGATGAGCGCGAGACCTGCTCCGCGCAGGCTGGCAAAAAAGCGCTGCGGGTGGCCGATGCCCGCCACGGCGTGTACGCGCCCACCGGCGAAATCGCCAAGCGGCCGCTCGCGGGCGTCCAGCAGATTGACCGCCAGGTCACCACGCAACGTCATCGGAAATTCCCCGGGCGCCGGAACGCCGCCGTTGCACACGCGCAGGTCCACCTGCTGCAAGCGCCGCAACGGTTCGCGCAGCGGGCCGGCTGGCAGCAGGCGTTCGTTGCCGAAGCGGCGTTCGCCATCAATGACGCAAATTTCCACGTCGCGCGCCAGGCGGTAGTGTTGCAGGCCATCATCCGCAACCACGACATCGCAACCGGCGGCGAGCAACAGGCGCGCGGCGGCGGGCCGATCCGTGCCGACTGCCACCGGCGTGCCACTGGCCCGGATCAGGCATGGTTCGTCGCCAACCCGTGCGGGATCGGGAGCGGCGTCGAGCAACAGCGGCTCGCGCTGGGTGCCACCGTAACCGCGGCTGACCACGCCCGGGGTATACCCGCGCCGGCGCAACTCGGCCGCCAGCGCAATGGTCAACGGCGTCTTGCCGGTGCCACCCGCTGTGAGATTGCCCACGACGATCACCGGTACCGGCAAGCGCTGACTGCGCAACCAGCCGTGCCGGAACATCCAGCGCCGCAACCCGGTGACCGCGCCATAGAGCGCAGCCAGCGGCCAAGTCCACCAGGGAATCCGGCCACCGTCATACCAAGCTGAGTCGAGCGTGTCGGGCAACGCCATGGCGACCGTCAGTCGTGGTTTGCCGCGCCGACCGAACGGTCGGCCGGATCCTGGAACTGCAGGTGATGCAGGCTCGCATAATGGCCACCGAGCGCGAGCAGCTGCGCATGCGTGCCGCGCTCGACGATGCACCCGTGATCCAGCACCGCGATCTGCTCGGCATCCTCGATGGTCGACAGGCGATGGGCGATGACCAGCGTGGTACGGGCATGCATCAGACGCTGCAACGCCTGCTGGATGAGCCGCTCGGATTCGCTGTCGAGGGCGCTGGTGGCCTCGTCCAGGACCAGGATCGGCGCATCTTTCAGCAGCGCGCGGGCAATCGCAATGCGCTGACGCTGGCCGCCGGAAAGCGTGTTGCCGCCCTGGCCGACCTGGGTGTGGATGCCTTGCGGCATGGCGGCAATGAACTCCATCGCATTTGCTGCTTCGGCGGCAGCAATGATGGCCGCTTCACTGGCACCAGCCAGTTCCCCGTAGGCAATATTGTTGGCGACGGTGTCGTCAAACAACACGACACTCTGCCCAACCCAGGCTATCTGCCGCCGCAGCGAAGCCAGGGTGTAATCCCGATAATCCTGACCGTCCAGCACGATCCGGCCGGAGCTGGGTGCATAAAAGCGCGGCAGCAGACTCACCAGGCTGCTTTTGCCGCTACCCGAACGCCCGACCAGCGCCGTCACGGTGCCCGGTGCACAGTGCAGGTCGACGCCGCGCAAGGCCTCGACCTCCCGGCGCGGATAGGCCAGCCGCACGGCTTCCAGGCGCAGGTCGCCGCGCGCGCGCGTCAGCTCGAGCCGGCCGGTGTCCACTTCCGGCGGCAGATCCATGACCTCGAACAAATCCTCGGCGGCGGAAAGACCGCGCTGGATGTTGGCCTGGACGTTGGTCAGCCGTTTCAACGAGGGCAGCATCGTGCCCATCGCGGTCAACACCGCCAGAAATACCCCCGGCGACATGTGCTGGAGGATGTGCGGACGGGTTGCGAGAAACACCAGCGCCGCCAGCGCAAACGCGCCCACCACTTGGATGGTCGAGCTGGAGGCGGCGCTGGTGGCGTTGATTTTCAGGTTCAACCAGCGGGTGCGCCGCGTGATCTCGCCAAAGCGCTCGGCTTCGTGTGCCTGTCCGCCATAAATGCGGATTTCGCGGTGCGCGCCCACTGACTCCTCGACCGTCCCGGTGACGGAACCCATCGTCCCCTGCACGCGCCGACTGATCTGCCGATAACGCCGGCTGACCAGGGTGGCAACCAGCGCGACGGCTGGCAGCATGATCAACAACGTCAGCGTGAGGTAGGCGCTGTTGTGCAGCATGACCACCAGCATGAAGATCACGGTGGCACCGTCCGTCAGCGCAACCTTGACTGCGTCCGACGCCGCCGAAGCGACTTGTTCGCTGGTATAGGTGATGCGCGATATCTGCTGCCCCGACGGCTCCTGGCCAAAGAACGCCGCCGGCAGTCGCAGGTAGGCGGCAAACACGTCACCCTGCACCGCCTGCACCACATGGCGGCCGATATAGGCCATGCCGTAGGTGCTGACGAACGTCCCGCACGAGCGCACGAAAAAAATCGTGATGATCCAGATCGGCATCCAGAAAATCAGATACGCGCTCTTGCGCACGAACAAGTCGTCGACGATGGTGCGCATCAGATTCGTGAACAACGCCAGCCCGCCAGCGTCCACGATCATCCCCGCCACCGCCACCAATCCAATCGCCCAATAGCGGCGGGCATACTTGAGCAGCCGTTGGTATACGGCCCAGCTTTGCGCGTCCCACAACTTCGGCCTGGTGCCGGTCATTGCGCCGCAGCAGTTGGCGTCGGAGTCGTGGCGATGGACAGTCGCTTGAAGCCGAGCTGGCCCAGTGCATCCATCGCGGTCACCACGCTTTGATGCGAGCTCTTGGCGTCAGCACGGATCGTCACCGGGTGTTCGCGATCGTCGCCGGCCACGCGCGCGATACTCTGCTTGAGCGAAGCGATATCCGCGCCCGGCACCTCGTCGCTGCCGACAAAGAAGCGCCCATCCCGATCCACCATGATGGTCAGCGCCGGGCTGTTGGGATCGCGGGCGGTGGCGCTGGCGTCGGGCAACGTGAGTTGCATGTGCGAATGTTGCACGAACGTGCTGGTCAGCACGAAAAACATCAACAGCGTCAGCAGCACGTCGATCAACGGGATGACGTTGATCTCGAACTCGTCGCCGCGACGGTCATTGCCAATGCGCATGGGCGTGCACTCAGACCGCGCCCGGCGCAGCTGGCGTGGGCACCCGACGCGGCCGGGCGACAGCCGTGCCCGCCCGCCCCAGCGTCAGGTCATCCAGCAGAGCGGTGGCCTGCTTCTCCATGTCCACGCAATAGCCAGCCACGCGCGAGCGGAAGTAGCGGTGCAGCACGTAGGCGGGAATCGCCACGGTCAGGCCCGACGCCGTGCAGATCAGCGCTTCGCCAATGCCACCCGCCATTTTTGTCGGGTCGCCAATGCCGCCGGCCATCACCGCCATGAACATGCGGATCAGGCCGATCACGGTACCGAACAAGCCCAGCAACGGCCCGATCAGCGCGATGGTGCCCAGCGAGCTGAGGTAGCGTTCCATGCGATGCACGACGTGCCGGCCAGTGTCCTCGATGCGCTCCTTGATCAACTCCCGCGGACGATTGCGCACGGCCAGCGCGGACGCCAGCAACTCCCCGAGCGGCGAACCGGCGGCCAAGGCCTCGAGGTGGCGGGTATCGAGTTTTTCCGCGCGGGCCCACTCGCGCACTTCCGCGCCCAGGCCCGGCGGCAACACGGCCTTGCGCCGCAATGTCCAGAAGCGCTCCAGCACGATGGCCAACGCCGCGGCCGAACATATCAGGATGGGCACCATGGCCCAGCCACCAGCCATCAGGATTTCAAGCACGTTGCAGCCTCACCGGGGTGCGATTGGCAAGCGCGCATGATACCAGTCTCGCCCGCGGTTACTGTGTCGTGGCTGGCAGGTCGCTGCCTCATTCGCGCCAATAGCGCGGCCGGCGCTGACGCCAGCCGGGCTGCGCATGCGCCACGCCATCGGCGGGAAAATCCAGCGCTATCGCGCCCGCGGTCGCCGTGTTCAGCACCGGTACGCCAGCTGCGGCATAACGCGCCAGCACTTCGGGACGCGGATGACCGAAGCGGTTGCGCCACCCGGCCGAGACCACGGCCAGCGGTGGCCGCAGCCTGGCAATGAACGCGGCACTCGATGCGCTCTGGCTGCCGTGATGGGGTACCAGCAACACCGGCGGCATACCTGCGCCAACGGCTGCGGCCACCTGCGGTTCGACCCTGGTGCTGATATCGCCAGTCAACAGCATGCGCCCATGTCGCCCTGCCACCAACAGCACGCAGGAATGATCGTTGCGCCGCTTGCCCACGGGTCCGGGCGGTGGACTCAGCACAGCGAACCGCACCCCGTCCCACTGCCACGCCTGCCCGGCGACACAAGGCCGCATCGGCACCGGCATGCGTGCAGGTTCACCGGAATAGCGCCTGGCCTTGGGAAATGCCGTCGCCACTGCGGTGGCGCCGCCGGCGTGATCATTGTCAGCGTGGCTGATCATCAACATGTCCAGATGGGTAATGCCCAGCGCATGCAGGGCCGGCACCACCACCGCGTCGCCCAGGTCGAAACCCGACGGATAGCGCGCGCCAGTGTCGTACACCAGCACATGCGTGCGCGTACGCAGCGCTACCGACAGGCCCTGCCCCACATCCAGCACCCATACCTGGAATGCACCCGGGCGTGGCAATGTGCGCGGCGGCAACAGCAACGGCAGGAACAGCAGCAGGCCCAGCCAGCGCAAGGGAACGCCGCGTGGCAAAAGCAGCCACAGCGCACCCAGCAGTGCCAGACCCAGGGCGCCGACTTCCACACTGGGCAGGTACCAATGCGCACCCGGCCACACGGCCAGGCGTTCGAGCAACCACCATTGTGCATGCATCAGCCGCCCGGCGAGCCACCACACCGGCGCCGCCAGTGGCGGGCACAGCCCCAGCAACAAGGTGCCCAGCAACGCGCACGGCACGATGACGAAACTCACGAATGGCACGGCCAGCAAATTGGACACCGCGCCAACCAGCGAAGCCTGTCCGAAAAACCACAAGGTCAATGGCAGCAATGCCACGGTCATCACCCACTGCCCGGCTGACAACTCGTGCACGAACGCGCGCAGACCATGCCCGCGCACCTGCAGACACAGCATCAGGAATCCCACACCGACAAACGACAACCAGAACCCGGCTGACAGTACCGCCAGTGGATCCACCAGCAGCATCAGCCACAACGCCAAAGCCAGGGAATGCGCACCGCGACTGCCGCGTCGACTGCAACGTGCCAGGGCAACCACCGCAATCATCAGGAGCGTGCGCACCGTCGGCAGGCCAAACCCGGCCAGTGCACTGTAGATACCCGCCAAGAGCAGCGCTGCGGCTGCCTGCGCCTGCATTCGCGGCAGCCACAGCGCGCAAGCTGGCCACAGCATGTACAGCAACCACACCAGGCCGACCCCGAATACCGCCGCCACGCCCACGTGAAATCCGGATATGGCGATCAGATGGGACACCCCATTCGCTCGCGCCACCTCCCAATCATGCTGCTGCAATCCACGCGTATCGCCTACGGCCAGCGCCTGCAGCAACGCGGCGTCATGCGGATCGCGCACGTGCCGGGCAATTCCGGCAGCGATTGCCGCGCGCACGCGATCAACGCACCATCCGCCAGTCCCGAGCTGCCGATTGCCCGGGTCGTCGCGTACATATCCCATGGCATGCGTGCCACGCTCCAGCGCCGAGCGCTCGCTGTCCACACTGCCGGGATTGAGCAGCCCGCGCGGGCGTTTCAGGCGCAGCAACAAGCGCCAACGGGTACAGGGCGTCAATAGCGGCGCGGCGCCGTACCACGACACCGTGACGCGCCCCTGCAACGGCACCAGCGTGCCAGCCAGCGTGGCCCGTTCGACATTCAACGTGAAACGTACCGCATCGGCCCGCCGGTCGGGCAAATCCGCCAATGTGCCAACCACCTCGAAATCGCTGCCCTCCAGCGCCCGCGGCAACCGTGCGTCCATTGCCGCCGCGCCACGCCATACCGCCCAGCCAACGCCGAACAGGACCCACCACAACCAGCGCCAGCGGCGCAGCGGCCACAGCAGCAACCCGACAACCAGCAACGCCAGGGCTGTCGACCCTGGCGGCGGCAACCGCGGCAGCCACTGCACCACCAGGACACCGCACAACAATGCGGGTGCGGCAACACTGGCGTTGAGCGGCTTCGGCGCGTGGGGCATGCTCGCCATTCGGTCCATCGATGGTATCGAGCCTAACGCGCAACGCACCGTTGCAAGGATGAAATTGCTGTAAGCCGGCGCCGGCACGTGAGTGCAAGAGGCGCACGGCGTGGGGCGACGCCGAGCTATGGTGAGGTGGTGGCGAATGCCGTGCGTTCCGCCCACGATGCGACGTCCAATACGTCTCGACGCCAATGCTCTGTAGGGCGGGCACTGCCCGCCGGCTTTCGGGCTGGTAGCGTGATGGCGAATGCCAAAAAAAGCGGCGGGCAGTGCCCGCCCTACGTTGCGGTGCCGCCACAACCACCCATGCGGCCATGATTGACGACCGCAACTCGTGATTTGGCGAGGTGGTGGCGAATGCCGTGTCCAATACGTCTCGACGCCAATGCTCCGCAGGGCGGGCACTGCCCGCCGGCTTTCGGGCTGGTGGCGTGATGGCGCATGCCGGAAAAAACGGCCGGCGGTGCCCGCCCTACGTTGCGGTGCCGCCGCAACCACCCGCAGTGTTGACCCCGAAGGCACCACAATGACAGGCGACGCGGCGCAGGGGTGCAGCCGTGGTCACCGTCGCGTCCATCGGCGACGGACGCATGCGGTCAGGCAGCTGGCTTTTCCTGCAGCACGCCGTTGTGCAGGACCAGGGTACGGTCCATGCGCGCGGCCAGATGCGTGTCGTGCGTGACCAGGATGAAACTGGTGCCGATTTCCTGGTTGAGTTCCAGCATCAACGCGTACACCTGCGCCGCGTTGCCCTCGTCGAGGTTGCCGGTGGGTTCGTCACCGAGCACGCAGGCCGGGCGCGTCACCAGCGCCCGCGCCACGGCGCAGCGCTGGCGTTCGCCGCCGGACAGCTCCGACGGCTTGTGTCCGATGCGCGCACCCAGGCCTACCCGCTCGAGCAGCGCCGAGGCCCGTTCCCGGGCGGCGCTGATCGGCGTGCCACGAATCAACAGCGGCATGCACACGTTTTCCAGCGCGGTGAACTCGGGCAGCAAGTGGTGAAACTGGTAGATGAAACCAAGCGAACGGTTACGCACGCGACCGCGCTCGGCATCCGAGAGTGTCGACAGCACGCGGCCGTCGACCTCGACCTCGCCGGCGCTCAACGTATCGAGTCCACCCAGGATATGCAGCAGCGTGCTCTTGCCCGAGCCTGACGCGCCAACGATGGCCATGGTCTGCCCGCGCTTGAGCGCAAAGCTGACGTTGCTCAGTACCTCGGTGCGCAAGCCGCCTTCGGCGTAAGTCTTGGCCACGCCACTGGCGCGCACCACGTTTTCGCTCAAGGACATGGACTGGTTCTCACTCATAGCGCAACGCCTGCGCCGGTTGCGTGCGCGACGCGCGCCACGCGGGATACAACGTGGCCAGCAACGAGAACACGAACGTGAGCAACGCCACCCAGCCGACATCGTGCCAGTCCAGCCGGCTGGGCACTTCGCTGATGTAATACACGTCCGGCGAGAGAAAGGTGACGTTGAACGTGTGCTCGATCCACTTGACGATGCCCGGCAGTTTCCACGACAGCAGCGAGCCCAGGCCCACGCCAAACCCAATGCCGACAAATCCCACCAGCAAACCTTGCACCATGAACATGCCCATGATGCTGCGTGGCGTGGCACCCAATGTGCGCAGGATCGCGATGTCGGCCTGCTTGTCCGTGACCAGCATCATCAACATGGAAATCAGGTTGATGACGGCCACCAGGATGATCAGCGACAGGATGATGAACATCACCATCTTTTCCATCGACAGCGCGGAAAACAGATTGGCATTGGTGTCCATCCACGTTTGCACGCGGTACACCTGTCCGAGCTGGCTCTCCAGTTGTGCGGCAACCGGCCGGGCACTGAACAAATCGTCCAGCCGCAACCGAATGCCGGTGGGCCCGGTCAGGCTGTTGAGTTTCTCCGCATCACGCATGTTCACCAGCGCGAGGCCGGAATCAAACTGTTCCATGCCCAGTACGAACAGCCCGGTAACGTGAAACGCCCGCATGCGCGGCACGCTGCCGAGCGGCGAGGAACGCAGATCCTGCACCGCCATGGTGACGCGATCGCCCACGCCCACGCCGAGGCTCATTGCCAGTTCCCGGCCGAGCACGATGTTCCAGCTGCCCGGCGTGAGTTCATCCAGCTTGCCCGCGATCATGTGCTGGGCAATGTCGACCACTTTCGGTTCCTGCGCCGGCTCGATGCCTCGCACCATCGCCGCGCCCGAGCGTCGGGCCAGCAACATCGCCTCGGTTTCCACATACGGCGCCGCGCCGAGCACGTGGGGATTGCGCTCGGCAATCTTCAGTGCACGTGGCCAGTCCTGCAGACTCTCGCCGATGCCGGATACCGTGGCGTGCGATACGGCGCCAAGAATGCGCGTGCGCATCTGGTAGTCAAACCCGTTCATCACTGACATCACCGTGATCAGCGCGATCACACTGATCGCAATGCACACGATCGACACGGTGGAAATGAAGGAGATGAACTGGTTGCGGCGTTTGGCCCGCGTGTAGCGCAAGCCGACGAAAAGTTCAAGCGGTCGAAACATGGCAACCTGACGCGTGGGTTACGGCAAAGGGCGCCATTCTGACACTGGCGGCGCTGCGGTGCGAACCCGGGAACGCCGCCGACCCAGGGTGCCCGAAGCGGCCAGGCGCCGCAACGTTGGAGCGGATACCGCGGGGCCAGCCGGAAGTTGACTCACATCCGCGGAAGCGCCTCGTCGGGCTGCATGGTTGCCAGCCGCATGCGCAAGCGCCGCCGGATGTCCGCATCACTGTTGTCCGGCCCGAGCAACAAGGCCTGTACGCCAAGTCCCGGCACGCGCAAGCGCAGCAACACGAACGCGCCGAGCACGCGGAACGACAGGAGCGATGCCGCGACATCGTCACGCGAAGCGAGGCGCAGGGTCCACTGGTCATCCGCGCCCCAACCTGCAGCAACCACCAGGTTATGTCGCAGCTGGTGTGCGGTTTGCCAGGTTGCTGCCAATACAGCCGCAGCCAGCACGACCTTTCCCCACCACGGCAACGCACTCACACTTGTGGCAAGCAACGCCAGTGCCGCGACGGCGATGACTGCCCGGCGCAACCGCCCTGGCGGCCGGTATTCAAAGCCGATGGCGGGTGCGGATGGCATCGATGATGGCCTGCCAGTCGGCGCGCGGCGCATGCGAATGGCCCATGACCCAATCCCACAGGTCCGGATCCTGCTCGTTCAGCAGCTCGTCGAAGGCGACCTGCTGTGCCGGCTCCGCGCTGGCAAACGACTCCTCCAGCCAACTGCCAAACAACGCGTCGAGCTCGCGCGTGCCGCGCCGAACCCGCCAGCGCAGGCGCTTGCGGCGAGCTTCATTCAGTGCCTCAGCAGACATGTTGTTGCTCCCTCGCGCCGAGCCACCCATGACTGCCGCGCATACATTTGTACCGGCCGGGCCCGACCCTGCGATAGACCAAGATCCGCGACCGATTACCGAACCTGCGGTAGTTCAACCGCGTCGCGCGATCATCAACTTCTTGATCTCGGCAATTGCCTTGGCCGGGTTCAGTCCCTTCGGACAGGTACGCGTGCAATTCATGATGGTGTGACAACGATACAGCTTGAACGGATCTTCCAGGTCATCCAGACGCTCGCCAGTGGCTTCGTCGCGGCTGTCGATCAACCAGCGATACGCTTGCAGCAGCACGGCAGGTCCCAGATAGCGGTCGCCATTCCACCAGTGACTGGGGCAGCCGGCGGTACAGCACGCACACAGGATGCACTCATAGTACCCACCTATTTTTGCGCGCTCTTGTGGTGATTGCAGACGCTCGGTCGTGGGCGTCGGGCTTTGCGTGCGGATCCAGGGCTTGATCGAGGCATATTGTGCGTAGAAATGCGTCAGGTCCGGTACCAGATCCTTGACCACCGGCATGCTGGGCAACGGATAGATCCTGATGTCGCCGCTGCAGTCATCGATCGCCTGCGTACAGGCCAGCCAGTTGATACCGTTGATGTTCATGGCGCAACTGCCACAGACACCCTCGCGGCAGGAACGACGCAGGGTCAGCGTGGGGTCGACTTCATTCTTGATCTTGAGCAGTGCGTCAAGGACCATCGGACCACACTGGTCCGTGTCGATCTCGAACGTGTCGATGCGCGGATTCTGCCCGTCATCCGGCGACCAGCGGTAGATGTGGAACGTGCGCGGTTTGCGCGCGCCAGGGGCCGGATAGTGCCGGCCCTGGTGTACTTTGGAGTTCCTCGGCAGCATGAACTTGGCCATGGATCGTGCCCCTCCTGCTGTTCTTCAAGGCCACCCGGTCGGTATCACCGCAATGCGAATTTCCGTGGCAAACATGGCGAACTTCAACCCCGACGCGCCACCATCAATTTCTTGATCTCGGCAATTGCCTTGGCCGGGTTCAGACCCTTCGGGCAACTGCGGGTGCAATTCATGATGGTGTGACAACGGTACAGCTTGAACGGATCTTCCAGATCATCCAGACGCTCGTTGGTCGCCTCGTCGCGGCTGTCGACGATCCAGCGATAAGCCTGCAACAGGATGGCCGGCCCGAGATACTTGTCGCCATTCCACCAGTAACTGGGGCAGCTGGTGGAACAACACGCGCACAGGATGCACTCATACAGCCCGTTGAGGCGCTCGCGTTCTTCCGGCGACTGCAGCCGTTCGCGGGTCGGCATCGGGCTCTGCGTGCGAATCCACGGCTTGATCGACGCAAACTGTGCATAGAAATGCGTGAGATCAGGCACCAGGTCCTTGACTACGGGCATGTGCGGCAGCGGATAGATCTTGATGTCGCCCGCCGCCTGTTCCTTGATCGAGCAGATGCAGGCCAGCGTATTGACGCCGTTGATATTCATCGCACACGAGCCGCAAATGGCCTCGCGGCAGGAGCGCCGCAAGGTCAGCGTCGGGTCGATCTCATTCTTGATCTTGAGCAGGGCGTCGAGCACCATCGGCCCGCATGACGCCAAGTCGACCTCGAAGCTGTCCATGCGCGGATTCTGATCGTCATCGGGCGACCAGCGGTAAATGCGGAAGGTGCGTGGCTTCTTCGCGTCTTGCGCCGGGTAGCGTCTGCCCGGTTGAATCTTCGAGTTCCGCGGCAGCGTGAATTCGCCCATGGTTTTACCCTTCGATGGTCTTGGAAACGTGACATGGGCCGACCATGTCACGTGGATTCTACGATGGCGCCGCTCGGCGTCGTCTGCGCCAGATCAGTAAACGCGCTTGCCCAACGGCACCGATGCCACTTCATCGGTCAACGTCTGCATGTGCACCGGGCGATAGTCAAAACGCGTCTTGCCAGCGGGATCCACCCATACCAAAGTGTGTTTCAGCCAGTTGACGTCGTCGCGCTCGGGGTAGTCCTCGCGGGCATGTGCGCCACGCGTCTCCGGTCGCTGTTCGGCGGAGTGCATCGTCGCCACCGCCTGCTCCAGCAAGTTGGACAACTCCAGCGTTTCGATCAGGTCGGAGTTCCAGATCAACGACCGGTCGGTGACGCGGACGTCGCTGAACGAATCGAACACCTCGGAAATTTTTGCCTTGCCCTCGGCCAGCGTGTCGCCGGAACGGAACACGGCCGCGTACTTCTGCATGGTGCGCTGCATCGCCAGGCGGATATCCGCTGTCGGCGTGCTGCCATTGGCATTGCGCAATGTCTCGAAGCGCTCCATGGCCTTGTCCAGCAGACCCACCGGCAGATCCCGGTGCGCGGTGTCCGGTTTGATGATTTCGGCGCAACGCTCGGCCACCGCGCGCCCGAACACCACCAGATCAAGCAACGAGTTCGAACCCAGGCGGTTGCCGCCGTGCACGGAAACGCACGCCGCCTCGCCCACCGCAAACAGGCCGGGAACGATGGCGTTGACGTCATCCCCGCGTTTCTGTACCACCTGACCGTGAATATCCGTCGGAATCCCACCCATCACATAGTGCGCGGTGGGCAACACCGGGATCGGTTCCCTGGTGACGTCGACACCGGCAAAGATGCGGGCGGATTCGGCAATTCCGGGCAAGCGCAAATGGATGACATCGGCGCCAAGATGCATCAGATTGAGCAGCAAGTGATCCTTGTGCTCGCCCACGCCGCGGCCTTCGTTGATCTCCACCGTCATGGCCCGGCTGACTACGTCGCGCGAGGCCAGATCCTTGGCGTGCGGTGCATAGCGCTCCATGAAGCGCTCGCCCGTGGCATTGGTGAGATACCCACCCTCGCCACGTACGCCCTCGGTGATCAGGCAACCGGCGCCATAGATGCCGGTCGGATGGAACTGCACAAACTCCATGTCCTGCAACGCCAGGCCTGCACGCAACACCATGCCGCCGCCGTCGCCAGTGCAGGTATGCGCCGAGGTGCAGCTGAAGTAAGTGCGCCCGTAACCACCGGTCGCCAGGATGACGGCATGCCCACGGAAGAAGTGCATCGTGCCTTCGTTCATGTCCAGCGCCAGCACGCCGCGACATACGCCTTCCTTGTCGAAGATCAGGTCGATGACGAAATACTCGACGAACATCGTGGCACCGTGCGCCAGCGCCTGCTGATACAGCGCATGCAGCATGGCATGCCCCGTACGGTCGGCTGCAGCGCAGGTGCGTTGCGCCTGATCCCCGCCGTAGTTGACCGACATGCCGCCAAACGGCCGCTGGTAGATCTTGCCTGCGTCGGTGCGCGAAAACGGTACGCCCTGATGCTCCAGCTCGATCACCGCACGCGGCGCATCCTTGCACATGTATTCGATCGCATCCTGGTCACCCAGCCAGTCGCCACCCTTGACCGTGTCATAGAAGTGGAAGCGCCAGTCGTCCGGATGCATGTTGCCAAGGGCGGCGGAGATCCCGCCCTGCGCCGCGACCGTATGCGAGCGCGTGGGGAAGACCTTGCTGATACACGCCGCCTTGAGTCCTTTCTCGGCCAGGCCAAACGTGGCGCGCAGACCGGAACCGCCGGCGCCGACCACGATCACGTCATACAAGTGTTGTTGGATTTCCACGAAACTGCTCCTCGCGTTTCAGGGGGTCAGCGCAATGCGCAATACGGCCAGCACGCTGGCGAGCGCACCAATGACCGCGAGGAAGTCAACCGCCACCAGGGCGAACACTTCTTTCCAGCGGGTATGGACATAGTCCTCGATCACCACCTGCAGACCGAGCTTCGCGTGCCAGAACATCGTCAGCACGAACGCGATCATCAGCAACGCGTTCCACGGCCGGGCCAGCGTGGTGCGCGCCGTGGCATAGTCCGCGCCAAGCAAACCAAGCACCAGAATCACGAACCAGATACCCAGAACCACCAGCGCCGCCGCGGTAACCCGCTGCACCCACCAGTGATGCACACCCGAATGCGCCGAGCCCAGTGCGCGCGCAACCTTGATCGGGTGGCGGCGATCGGCCACCACAACCTTGTCGGTGTTCATGCCGCACCCCCGGCAGTCAGTACGTACGCCCACACCACTACGGTGAGGACCACGCTGCCAATGGCAGACAGCCAGCTGGAACGCACAAACTGCACGATCTGATAGCCGGCACCGCCGTCCTGGATCAGATGGCGTATGCCATTGCACAAGTGATAGAACAACGACCAGCTCCAACCCAGCATCAACAACATGCCGAGCGGGCTGCCGACAACACGACGAAATTCATTGAAGCTCTCTTCGCCGCCGGCCAGCTTCAGCAACCCGCACACGACGACCACGGTACCAATGGCCAATGCGATGCCGGTGGCACGATGCACGATGGAACTGACCATCTGTGCCTGCCAGCGATAAATCTGGATATGCGGGGAAAGCGGGCGCTGCGTATTTGCCATGGCGACTATCCTGTATGGGATCGCTGATATTGTCCGGTCCGCCAGCCCCTTGCCACCCTGGCGTCGTGCGCCATGGACCGCGCTCAGAAGTCGATGCAGCGTCCGTTCTTTTCCCAATCGCCGTAACGAGTGGGATCGAGAGTCGACGGCTCCCGTGCCAACACCACCTTGCTCTTGCTTTTCTTGCGCGCGTCCGCGTTCCCCTGGCCCTCGACAGACGTCACCGGTGACTCCGCCGGGGCGAAATCCGCAGGTGTGTCGACTTGCGAAGGAGTGTTCGTCATTGCGTAATCTCAGCGGCCGAATCGTAATACTTGCGGCCACCCAGCACAACCTGAAGACGCTGTCGTAACTGCGTCACCCACCATCCTCCTTGCACTCCTGTGCAGGCATCCCCACCTCTCCACGCCATGGCCATTCCATTTGTCGCCCAGTCCATCTTGATCGAAGGCGCTGACGCGGTGGCGTTTGCGCAGGCGCAATTCAGCAGCCACGTCGACTCGGTGGAATGCGGGCGCTGGCAGTTCAGTGCATGGCTGAGCGCACAGGGGCGGGTGCGCGCCCTGTTCCATCTGGCCCGGCTCGACGAGAACCGCTTGCTGCTGCTGCTGCGTGGTGGCGACGCCAGTACACTGGCCGCGGCGCTGAAGCGCTATGTGTTCCGCGCCAGAGTCGGCATTTCGGCGCTCCCCCCGCGCCAGCTCGGCACCGGCCCAGCGCGCGCGCTGCATGCGTTGCAGACCATCGGCGACAGCATGGAATTTGGCTGCGGCGACCACAGTCTGCGCATCAGCGATACTGAGCCCGGCGATACGCAGTGGCGTCTGCCACAACTGCAAGCCGGGTGGCCGTGGTTGCCAGCGACGGAACTGGACAAGTGGCTGGCGCCGGCACTGTCGCTGCAGCGATTGCAGGCCACCGTCACTGACAAGGGCTGCTATCCAGGTCAGGAAATCATCGCGCGCCTGCATTTTCGTGGTGGCCACAAGTGGCACCTGCACGGCGCCACGCTGTCGCATCCGGTGCACGCAGGGGATCGGTTGTATCTGGGTGACCAGGATATTGGCTGCGTCCTCGACGTGGTTGTCCACGACGGACTTGTCGAGTCGCTTGTGGTGCTCGCCGACACCGCTTCCACTGAATTTCGAAATGGACGTTTAGGCGTCCATCTTGGGAACACCATTGTTTCACTGCATACCGATTGGGGTGCATGACGTCGGTGCGATATGTCGCGTGTTTCGCTGCCATCAGTCATGTTCACGACCAAATGAGTGTGAAATGAACGTGATGTCCCCGGCACTTGCCAGCGGCGCAATCCGCCACTAGGCTCCGTCGATCGAATATCGCGGCATCCCTATCGCGGATGTCGAAACACGCGACGAATCGGAAGTGTCCGAATCGGCGCGACCCGGCAGCTTTTGCCGGATGGCGATCCTCTTCTCGCACGACTGCGTAGAGGTATTGCAGGCAGCACAGTCACCATCGACTGACCAGTGCACGCAACATCAGACTCGCACGGCAAGCTATCGCCGTTCGAATGCCACAATCCCGTGGCAAGCGCCCGATCGCGGACCATTCGATTGTGGCGATTGATCCAGGTGGAACGGCCTGCCCGCCCGTCCACCGCAACGGCAAGTTGAGTTGTGTTCACTCAACGCGTACAGCACGCTGGAGGCAGAACCATGAATCTTTCCATGTTGTTATGGTTGACAACACTCATGCCGCAACCAGTCGCCGATCACGTCTGTTTGGCCACCACGGTGTACCTGGAGGCACGCAGCGAAAGCACCAATGGTCAGTTGGCCGTTGCCGAGGTTGCCCTGCGTCGCCGCGATCGCGGCACCTGGGGCAACACGGTATGCAAGGTGGTAACGGCGCCGCACCAGTTCGCCACAACCACCACGCCCGGCTCCTTCGTCATCACCAACCTCAACGCATTCAACAAGGCGTGGGAAGTGGCGGATCGTTCAATCCAGAACTGGGAACTGCCCGCCGGCAAACGCAGGATGCTGGTACCGCGTGCCGATCACTTCGCGACGCTGGCCGTGATCCCGGCCTGGTCGCTCAACCGGCCGAGCACCACGATTGGCGACCATGCGTTCTACGCCGTGAACTGACCAGCGCCGGCAAAACTTGCCATGCAAAACAAGACAGGCTCCCGATCGGGAGCCTGTCTTGTTTGACGACGCGAAAGACATTCGCGCCAGCGGACGGCTGGACGGCCAAACGCACCGCCCACTCACAGGCTCAGCGCATCACCGGGCGTATACCTGACCATTGCTGACCTGGACATAGTCGCCACTGCGCACACCCGGGTTCTGCCGTTGCGTAACGGTTGCATACTGACCGTCGTCCAGCCGCACCACGATGCGCCACGCAGTGCCGCCACCATCATGGCGTTTGCCCACCTGGTTGCCGATCACCCCACCCGCTACGGCACCGCCCACGGTCGCCG
>DAITPL010000028.1:0-28779 GCA_036833615.1 Rhodanobacter sp. | reverse complement strand
TCCGCACGAAACTGTCGCTGCGCGTGTCGCCGCTGGCGCGCACGGTGTAGCTGAGTTCGACGCGCAGGCTGGCATCTTCGCTGCACACCTCCAGCTTGCCTACGTCGATCACGTCGCCGAGCCAGCGCTGCAGCGCCGCCTGCAGGGTGAACTGCAGCGCGGCGGCCAGTTCCGGGCTGTTCGGCGCGAATACCAGTTGCAGCAGGCCGCTGCCGAAGTCGGGCCGGTTGACGCGTTCGCCGGGGCTGGTGAACAGCAGCTGCTCGATCATGTCGCGCACGTGCTCGTCGTCGCCGGTCTCCGCAGTGCGGCCGCGCGGATCGAAATGGAACGGGTAGTCGATGTTCATGGGCGTCCTCACATCGCGGTGACGCGCGTCTGGCTGGCCACGATCACCAGCGGCGTGCCGGTCGGAGCACAGATCGCCTGACTGTCGAACAACAACAGCGGCTGGCCGTTCGATGTAACCCGGGTGGCGGCGGTGACAAATTGCGCGCTAACGCACGGTCCGTTAGCCGCCGTGGGTGGCGGCAGCGCGCAGCCGGCGATCAGCCACGGCGCGGCGATCGTCACCGTCGGCTGGCCGCTCACGGTGACGCGCGGATTCGGAGCGGTGGCCTGCGCCTGGCCGCCGTGCGAACAGAGCACGCTGGCGCCGACATGGATGAGGAAGCCCGGCATCGTCGTCTCCTTCAGGTCACCACCAGCGCGCCGTTGTTGATCGTCACCGTCGGCCCGGCGAGCACGATGGTGGCGCCCTGGCCGTTGGAGATCGTGATGCCGATCTCGTTGACCATGATCATCGCGCCGGTGACGCTCTTGATCAGGATGCCGCCGGTCGGCCCCGGCAGGTCGCTGATCGCGATGGTGTTCTGCAGGCCCGACTGCAGCACCATGCTGGGGCTCACCGGATTGCCGGCCAATGCCAGCGTCGGCACTTCCGCCGCGCTGCCCCAGAAGCCGCCGACCCAGATCGGGTAATCCGGATCGCCCTGCTCGAACTCGATCCACACGCCGGCGCCGACCTGCGGCACCACGTAGACGCCACTCTGCTTGCCGGCGACCGGCACGCACGGCATCGCCCAGCTCGACGGGATCAGGCCGGATACATCCGGCACCATCACCTGGATGCGGCCGCGCTGCTCCGGGTCCACGTTCTGGATCACGGTGCCGCGGTACTTGCCGTAGAACTTGTTCATGCCAGCACCAGCGGCACGGTGGAGATGAGGCCCTTGCGGGACAGCTGGAAGCTCTGCTTGTACTCGCCGCGCTTGATCTTGTGGCGCACCTCGCTGACGTAATGCAGGCCATCGAACGCGGGCCCCACGCCGCGCACGCCGACCAGCTGGCGCGACTTCAACACGCGGCCGTAGCGCACCACGTCGAGGCTGCCCTTGCCGGTGACGGTGTCGGCCGACTTCGCCGCCTCGGCCATGCCCAAGAGCAGCGCGCGCTGCGGCGAATACTTCGCGGTTTCGGGCAAGGGGCGGAACTGCTGCGGCGGCGGATCGAGCAGGCCCAGCGGTGGATTCAGCGGACCGATGTCGGGGATCGGAAGCGGCAGCGGCACCTTGGTCTGCTCGTTCTGGATGTAGACGACGGGCAGCTTCCGCGCGTTGCCGTTGTAGCTGAAGCTGAGATCGTCGACATTGCTGGCGGCATCCATGTCCGCGTTCAGCGCTGGCTGGGGCACGCCGACTTTCACCTTCGGCCCCCAGTACGCCACGCTCATCCCCGGGGCGGGACCGGGGTCGAGGTAGAACACGTAGCCCACGCGCTCGGCCAGCAGGCGGATGTATTCCAGGTCGCTGCCCTGCTGGGTCGGGATGCGGTTGGTCGGGATCGGCACGTCGATCGCGATGCTCGGAATCACCAGTGGCACGATGCCGAGGAAGGCGTACTTCGCCAGCAGCAGCGCCACGATCGCCTCGGCCGGCATCGCCGGGTACGGCAGGCCGGGCAGGCCGGAGAATTCGAGTTTGGTCATCACCGTGGTGAGATCGTCGCCGGTGACCTGCAAGGTGGTGTGGCGCTGGTCCGCGCCCGGCAGCACTTCGGTTTTGGTGACCACGCCGTCGATCAGCACCTGCGGCATGCCGTTGACGGTGACCACCACGATCACCCGCAGCAACGGCACCACGCCGCCACCACTGAACAGGAACAGCGTGTGCAGCGGCGAGCGCACGCCCAGCGTGAACTGCAACGTGAACGCGCCGGCCGCCTCGTCCGGCGCAACCACCTCGACCTGGGTGAGGGCGTCCAGCACGAACTGCGGCACCGGCACCGGCACCACCGGGCCGACCAGCAAGGTGAGGTGGATACCCTCAAGCATGCGGCACCCCCGGGATACCTTCGGGCAAGGTGATGCGCAGCTTTTTCCCGATCGCTTCGGTCAACTCGTCCGGCCGCAGCGCGCGGTTCGCATCGCACAGCCGCCAGAACTGTTCGGGGTCGCCCAGGTACTTCGCCGCGATGTTGTCCAGCCGCTCGCCCTGCACCACGCGATGCCACTGCAGCAGGGCAAAGTTTTCCGGCGGCGGCACGAAGCGGCGTTTCAGGTACGCCCCCATGCTGCCGTCGGCGCGCACGAGGGCCGTGGTGGGCGTCAGGGCGTAGCGGCTGGTGGATGGGAAATTCGCTGTCATGGAGGCTGCTCCGTCGCGGGCATGTAGATCGCCCGGTCTGCGTCAGGCGTACACCGCCTCGCCGCGATCCTTTCTCGATCGCAGTTCGGCCAACATCTGCTGCTCGCTTTCGTCCGCCGCCCAAGCCGGGCGCAACTGGTAATGCGGCTGGTCGACGATGGTCTTCCAGTTGCCGCCCCACTCCAGTCCCAGGTCCATGCCCAAGGCGCCGACGGCCTTGTACTTCGGTGACTCCGGCAGATACCGGCTCCCCTCGAACACGCCGACGTCAAACGCGATGCCGAAGTTGTGGTTGGAGTAACCGGGCCGGGCGTTGGTCACCTTGTTTCCCGGCGCGGTGCGCCCTTGCGCATACAGCGCCGCCTGCTCCTCGTAGCTGCGCAAGCCGCTGATCACGCGGATGGCAATCCCGGTCACCGCCGCCTTCTGCACCAGCGCGCGCGCCATCGGCCGCAGTTTCGGCAGCAGCGTGGCGATCACTTTTTCGCTACGCGCGTCCACCGGCGAAATGGCTTCAGACGGTTTCTTCTGATCGATCTTCTTGCCGACCAGCCGCGCGTAGATCGCGCCCCAGGTCTGCGGGCCCGCCTTGCCGTCCACCTCCACGCCGAGGACCTCTTGTACGGCGGCAATCATTTCCTCGATACGCATGTCGCTCTCCGATGTGTTCGCGATGTCCGGCTTCACAAGTCCGATCCCGGCCCCCCGCTCACGGCACGCCGCTCAAGCCGAGCGCGGACAACTGGCCGCCGGCGCCGCCGGCGAGGTGCTCCTTCTGCTGCAGGTAGCTCATGAACAGGCTGGCCGCCTTGTGTCCGCTCGGCACGTCGCTCACCGACAGCACGCGCAGCCCCAGGCTGACCTTGGCGCGGATCGGGTTCAGCGCCGTGTCGAACGCCTCTTCGGCGATGCCGAATTCGGTGATGCGCACCGGCAGGATGCGCGACTTGCTCCACACGAACAGCGCCAGCGGCGTCTCCATCGGCACGATCTCCAGTGTGCCGATCTGCGCCAGCGCATCGTTCGCGCGCAACTGGCCGCTGGTGGGGTAGACCATCGTCTCCAGCGCGGCCAGCTGGGTGAAGATGCCAGACTCGGTGACGCCGCCGTTCTGCTCCGGAAATTCCAGCTGGTCGGTGGCATCGATCTCCGCCTCCAGCTTCAGCGTCTCCACCGGCGGCCCCTTCAGCCGCAGCGCCTCGGAACGATCGCCGCCATCCGCACTCAGCCCCTGCACCTGCAGCGAGCGGGTCAGCGAGTCGGGGTTGTACTGCAGCGCGATTACCCGCAACACCGCCGAGCTGGCCGCATCGATCAGCACAATGCCGCCCTTGAGGATGCGCGGGGAGCCGGGGAAGGCGCTCATGGGTGGCTGCCCGTCCTGGCCACGCGCAGCACGGCGGGGTTGATCCGGATGTTCGGGTCGATGCGGCGGGCCGCGTCGACGTTCGCCTGCGCTTTCTGTGGCTGGCCCAGCACCACGTAGGCCTTGGCCAGCGCCGCATGCGACGCCGCAGGCAACGCCACGCCGGTCGACTGCAACTGCCTGGCGATCTCGGCAATCTGCTGCTGACGTGCACGGTCCACTGCTGCGGTCGCCGTGGGTGCCGGAAGCGGTGCGGGAGCTGGCGTGGCGGCGACGCTGCCGGTGCCGGCCGGCGCCGCCGTCGCCACCGAGGTGCTCGCGGCGGGCGGCGGCGCGACGATCGGCGCGTTCGCCTGCACCTGGTTCAACTTGGCGGTGAGCACCGGCACCAGGGTGGCCTGCACCTGCGCCGACGGCTTCTGCTCCAGCACCGACTGCGCCAGCCGATAGGCCTTGTCCACCTCGCCGATCGCGCGATAGCCGTCCGACACTTGTGCCTGCAGCTGCGGATTGCCGGCGGCGCGCTGCTCAAGACTGCCAAGCGCCTGCTCGGCCTGTTGCTTCTGCGCCGGGTCGGCTGGCGCCTGCGGCTGCGTGCGGATGCGATCGAGCTCCACCGTGTCCTTGCTGAATTTCACCGCCTGGATGCCGGGGAAGCCCATCAGCACGATCGCGAACACGATCAACCCCATCGCCATCTTGAAGTCGCGCCGCTGCACGATCATCACGGTGATCGCCGCCAGCGCGAACACGAACAGGATGAAGCCGCATACCAGCATCAGTTTTTCGTAGCCGTACAAGCCGTCGAAGACATTCATGGCATGCCTCGGACCAGCGCGTCGCTGTCATGGGGTGGCAGGTACTTCGCAAAGAGGCTCGACATCACCCGCCCTCCCGCATGGTCGGTGCCTGCGGCGTGTGTTCGCGCAGGTTGCCCACCGCCTTGGTGCACATCCGCAGGAAGGTGGAATTCGACAGCCGGTTCCAGTACGCAATCGGCGGCTTTGCCGAGACGTACTGATCGCCTTGCTTGACGATGACCTCCACCTTCGGCCACCAGCCCGCCTTCGGCCCCTTGAACAGGTAGTCGATCACCTGGTCCCGCGGCACCGGCGGCCCGCCGTAATAGCCCCAGGTGTCGTTGGCCGCCTGGACCTCGCCGAGCATCTTCTGCTTCTCGTCGTCGGCAAGCCCGTCGTAGGCGCGTCGGCTTTCCACGCCGAACGTCACCGACGTGGACTGCGGCTTGCACCCTTCGCCCAGCCCGGAAGCCGTCGGCGCCTTGCCGCCGCGCGCGAGGCTGTTGGTAATCGTCTGCTCGAACGCCGCCGTCACCTGGCAACCGTAGAGCACCACGCGAATCGGACCGTACTGGTCGCGCCACCCGACGAACGCGCTGTCGCCGCCGAACAGCGACTTGACCGCCGCCTCGTCGTAGAACACCGCGTTCTTCTGCCAGTCCGGCGGCGCCTGCGCACCGAGCCGGTTCTCCGAGGCGTGGATCGCAAGCACCAGGGTCCACGGCGTGCCGACTTTGCGCTGCATCAACCTGGTCTTCGCGGCGGCCAGATCGGAGACCAGCACGCCGCCGCCCAGGTCGAGCCCCCGGTCGCGCACCACGATATGGAAATACGCCGTACCCGGATCGGGTGTCGCCGGCGCGGACTGCGGTTTCGCGGCGTCATCCTTGGGCTTGTTCTTTTTCTCGTCGCGCTGCAACGACAGATGGTCCGCACCGCCCTGCTGTACCACGTGGGTCAGCTCGTGTGCCATCAGGCGCCTGCCCGCTGCCGTGCCAGGCGCGAACTGGTTGCTGCCGAACACGACATGGTTGCCGACCGTGTAGGCACGGGCGGCCACCTCGTGCGCGGAACGGGCGGCGATCTCGTCCGAATGCACGCGCACGCCGCTGAAGTCGTGGCCGAACCGCTGCTCCATGTCCCCGCGCAAGGCCGCGTCGAGCGGCCTGCCACCGCGCGCCAAGGTCTCATCGACGCTGCTCGGCACCGCCATGGCGGCTTCGCGCGAATCGGCCGCCGGCATGGAACGACCGCGGCCCTGCACAACTCCGGGCGCACCCGCAGGCGATGCATTCGCCATCACGCGTTCGGCGACACGATCAGCTTCACGCTCCTGCGGATCGTCGCCGGCGCCGATGCTGAGCTGGCGTTGCAATGCAAGGTGCTTCTTCGCGCACTCCGGGCATTCCCCGCCGCCCGGAACATGCGTGCCGCATGCGCACTTGCGCTGCAGCACGCGCGGACGGAATGTCGACGCCGGCATGGCGGTCGCGGGGTCGTGCGCGGCTAAGATGGCTGGCGCACCCGTTTTCATTCGGGCCCCCACGTGTTCAACGCCTCGCCGGCGAATCCGGAATAGGAATCGCCGTTGTGGATCGCCTCTTCCGTGCTCAGCGCGCAACCGCTGCTGCGGTTGCAATAGCCCTTGTCGAACGTCCACTGCAGGGCGTGGCTGATTTCGTGCAGGATGGTTTCGGGAAGGTCGGTTTCCGGAAGCACGCTCGTCGTGAACGCGGAATCGCAAATGAGCAGGCTGCCGACGTGGCCACCGGTGATGAGCGGCACCACGCCGGTGAATCCTTCCGTGCCACTGTGGCAGTCGCCCTCGACAACGACGGACTTCCCCATGACCGTCCCGGTCTTGTCGCGATCGTCAGCAGTCTCGCAGCGCAAGGTGAGATCCGGATTCCAGTCACGCTGGAGCAACCGGTAGGTTCGCCGGATCTTGCTCTTCGAAGCGAGCGCATCCGCGCCGAAATACTTGACGAGCAACTGCGCTTCGGGTGTCCCCGGTTTCATCCGGTCGATCAGGGCGATGGCCTTGTCCACCATCATCTTCGCGAAACGGAATGCGAGCGCGAGCTTGTGCCGCTTGTCGGCGTCGGGACAATCCTTCGTATCGACATCCGGCGTCGGCGTCGCTGGCACCGGTTTCGCTTCGGCCGACAGGTCGGCGACGTAGTGGGTCAGCTTGAACAACACGCTGCGGTTGAGCGTACGGTCGGCCGGCGTGGCGTTGTCGCGGACGCAATCCCCGGCGATGGCGCCTTCGACCGAATCGATCTGCGGCTTCACCGGGGCCGGCAGCGCATCGAACACGCTCTGCGCGCGCAGTTGGCGCAGCGGACTGTTGCGCTTCTCCTCGCCTTCGCAATCGGTAAGCCCGATCAGCTCCCAGTGCGACTTGTTCTTCGCGATGCGGGCGAGGAATTGCTTCCAGGATATTGTTTTCGCCAGATTCGGCTTGAGTGCCGCCTTGCCGATATCGAAATTCGCCACCAGCGCCCCACTGACATTCTCCACGGCGTCGCGGTAGTCGAGGAACAGCATGTCTCCAACCCGCGCCCGTCGCAGCTCGTCGGCCTGGCGCGGCGGGCATTCCTCGCCCGACAGCCGCGGCGGCGTGCAATTCACGAAGCGTCGCACAGGTCCATCACCCGAGCCCTGCTGCAGGACGTGGGTCAGTTCGTGCGCGAGCAGGTGTGCCCCTGCTTTCGTCGTCGGCGAATAAAAACCCTGTGCGAAGACGATGTGGCTACCGGCCGTGTACGCCTGCGCGCCCATGTCGCGTGCCGACAGCGAAGCGGCGGCATCCGTGTGTATGCGCACCCGGGAGAAATCGTGGCCGAAACGTCGCTCCATCCCGTCGCGCGAGGCGGTATCCAGAGGCGTGCCGGGAGTCGCAAGCGCCCGGTCGGCACTCGCCGGCGCCGCACCTAGCGCACCTCCGCCGGACGAGGGCGCACGCTGTACGCGCCGTGCTGCGTTCCCGCCGAACGCCGGCGTCGCCATCACGTGGTCCGCGACCCGATCCGCTTCGACTTCGAGCGGATCGTTGCTTGCGCCGATCGCCAGCTTGCGCTGCAGGCCGACGTGCTGCTTCGCGCATTGCGCGCATTCGCCATGGCCGTGGCCGTGCGCGCCGCACGCGCACTTGCGCTGCAGCAACCGGCCATGGGCGTACGAAGCTGTCGCCGGTTTCGCTGCGAGGCTGGCGCTGCGCTCAGCCATGCCGGTCTCCGGCGCGCGCGGCCGGCCTCTTCGCCGCCTTCGGTTTTGTCTTGCGCAAGGCGGCGAGGAAGGCATCGAGCTTGCCAGCATCGAGTGCACGCTTCTTCTTCGCGGTGTCGATCGCGTCGATGATCGCGTAGGCCTCGTCGCAATACTTGGCGAGGAAGGGCCAGGTCATCTGCTGCTTGCGACCCCACGTGACGCAGACCGGGCCGCTTTTCGTGTAGCCCGGGACGTAGACGTAATGGCCGTTGTTCGGGTTCGGCTTGCCGGCCTTGCCACCGTTTACCGCCCACGGTTTGCCGGCATAGAACTGGGTCAGCGCCGCGTCGGGCAGGCTGAGGCCGAGGCCCACGCCAATGTCCATGTACACCGCGCGCTTGATCTCCACGCGCCGGGCCTGGTTGATCTGCGCGAAGGCCTTGATCTTGTAGCGCCGCTTTGCCGCGAGCCAGCCCTTGCTGCGCCACTCCTTCAGCGAATCGAGCACGACCAGGCCGCTGTCCGCCCCGCCCGTCTGGTTGAAGTATTCGTGCAGCACGTCGTTGGCGCTGATCTTGACCAGCTTGTTCTGCTCGGCCTTCTCGAAGCGCAGGGTCTGGTGCGCGCGGCCGGCGATCACGCAGTCGCCGTACTCATCGTTGCCGAACATCGGCGTGGGGATGCCGTGATGCGCCACGTCGAAGTCGTACTCGGCCGGCAGCGCCGGTGGCGCCTTCAACAGCGCGGCAAACATCAGGTTGCGGTCATCGTGCTTGGCCTTGCGTTTGCCGAAACGCACGATGCCGTTCGGCCGGGGTTTGGGGATCGCTGTCATGTCAATACTCCTTGCCCGCGCCGCGCGTGGCGGGCGTGATGCCGAGGCCGTGCTGCACCGCCGTGGCGATGCGCATGCCGAGGCGGTCGTGCGCGGAGCTGAGCAGCGACGCTGACGGCAGCGCGGCGATCGCACCCAGGCCACGCAGCGTGTCAATGGCACCGGGCTGCGCCAGCCTTTGCGCCAGTTCGCGCTCCAGCGCCGTGCGCACGTCGCCGGCACGTTCACCGCCGAGCACGGCCTCGTCGATCACCAGCCGCTCGATGTGCAGCACGATGCTCATGGCTTGCCTCCCGCGCTTTCCAGCCAGCGAAAGTCCGCTTCGTTGACCGGCTTGTCGAGCTTGCGGTATTCGGCGCGGGCGGCGTCGAGCAGCAGCGGCATGCCGATCTGCACGCCGGCCTTGGCGGCCATGAAAGCGGCGTTCAGCGCTATGCCCTGGATGCTTCCTCCGGTGAGCGCCAGTCGCGCCAGCCGGTCGAAGTCCAGCGCGCCCACCATCGCCTGGGCAGGGAACACCGAGGCCCAGATCGCGCGACGTTCGGCCACGCCGGGGAACGGGAAGTTGATGACGAAGCGCAGGCGGCGCAGGAAGGCGCTGTCCAGCGCGCCCTTCATGTTGGTGGCCAGGATCGCCAAGCCACGGAACGACTCCAGCCGCTGCAGCAGGTAGTTCACTTCGATGTTGGCGTAGCGGTCGTGGCTGTCCTTCACTTCGCTGCGCTTGCCGAACAGCGCGTCGGCCTCGTCGAAGAACAGGATCGCGCCACCGTCCTCGGCCGCGTCGAACAGCTTGCGCAGGTTCTTCTCGGTTTCGCCGATGTACTTGCTGACCACGGCGGAAAGATCGATGCGGTACAGCGACAGGCCAAGTTCCGTCGCCAGCACCTCCGCGGCCATGGTCTTGCCGGTGCCGCTTTCGCCGGTGAACAGCGCGCTGATCGACAGGCCGCGATTCATCCGCTGGCGGAAGCCCCAGTCGTCGTAGACGGTGCTGCGCCCGGCGACCTGGTCGGCGATCTGGCGCAGCAGGGTCTTCTCGCTGTCGGGCAGCTTGAGGTCGTCCCAGCCGGCCTTCGGCTCGATGCGCTGGGCCAGCTGGTCCAGCGCCGGCCGGATGTGTGCCAGCGCGCCCTGCCACAGCGTCGAGGCGAGTGCGGTCGGCTGATCTTCCACGGCGGCCAGCGCACTGTGCGCAATCTGCTCGATCTTGCCCAGGTTGAAATCGAAATGGCCGGCTAGGTGTTGCGGCTGCGCGCCGGCCGCGTCACCGAGCAGGCGCTGCCACAGGGCACGTTGCTCGACCGCGCTGGGTTTGGCCACGTCGACACTGAGCGCCTGCGTGGCCGCACCCACCCACGGTTCGCGCGCATCGACGAAAGTCAGTCCGCCCGTTCGCGCCAGGAAACGCCCGACCAGGACCGCGGTGGCGTCGCCGCGCTCGACCTCGGCCGCGTCGAGATACAGCGCCAGCGGCAGCAGCTGGCTTTCACGCTGCCACAAGCGACTCAGGGTTTCCTGCTCGGCGATCGCTGCAGGCAGCAAGTCGGCCGACAGCCGGTACGCCTGCGCGCCGAACGCGGCGGCGATGGTCTGCGCGATCGCCTGCTTGCTGACGCTGTCGCTGCCGAGCAGTTGCACGACCGGCAACGGCTGACCCACCGGCACGTGGCGCAGGCCATCCAGCACCCGATCGGCGATCGCCTGCTGCGATGGCGGCAGCATCGCCGGCGCCAGCGCGGTGAGCAGCGGCGTCAGCCGGTCGTCCAGGTAGTTCATGCCCTTGACGAAGTTCACCACGCGCTCGTCGGCGTTCAGCGCCGCGCCGATCAGCGGCTGCGCGCCGGGCTGGTGGATATCGAGCAGGCGCCAGTAGCGCAGCGGACGCTCCGGTGACAACGCATCCCAGCTCGGCGCATCCAGCACGGCGAAGGCCAGCGCGAAGGTGGGGTACGGCCGCGCCGGATCGTGCTGCGCCTGCGCGCACAGTGCGGGGAAGCGCGTGTCCAGTTCCATGCCGATGCACAGCAGCAGCAGGTCGCGCTCGAACGCGGACAGGCCGAGGCGGCTCGCGAGCACGCTCAGCGCCGGCGTGTGATTTGCGCCTTCGCTGCGCGCGCTGGCAGTTGTTGCCGCCGCAGCGGTGACACTGGCATCGGCATCAGCCACTGTCGCCATGATCGACTGCGCTGCGGGTGGATCCGCGACGGCACCATCACCGCCCGGCGCCGGTGCAGCCACTCGCGGGGCCTTGAACATCCGCGCCAGCCAGGAGGGCTTCGGCACAGCGGCCGCGCTGACCGTCGGCGCGGATTCCATCAGTGCGGTCGCCGGGGCCGGCGGTGCGGCGGCCGTGTCGTGCCGCTGTGCCGCACTCTCCAGCCGTTCGCGCAGGTCCGCCAATGCGGCGGCCAGGTACTGGTCGTTCGCTTCCAGCCACTGCGCGTAGTCGTTCATGACACGACCACCTGCTGGCTCGCCGCGAACACGGGCACGCTGCCGCTGAAGTCGACCGGGATGCTGTCGGCGCCGTCGACGCGCAGGCGCACGGTGTACGTGCCCGCGGCGACGGCGGTCAGCTGGAATGCCAGTGCGGTGGGCTGCTGCGTGTCGGCCGGGTTGCCGAGACTGGCCGGTGTCAGCAACCGGTCGCCGAACAGCAGGAACACGCGCTGGCGGTCGCGGATGCGCGGCGTGCAGGTCAGGTTCAAGGCGAAATCGCCGGCTGCGGCGGCGAGCGAGCCGAGCGTGATGACGGGCGCCAGCGCCAGCGGCAGTTCGTTGCTGAGCAATGGCGGCAGGCCCGGCGGTTGCACCCGCAGCGCCACGGTGTAGATGCCCGGCGCCCAGCGCGCAACGGCCGTCGTGTCCTCGCCGCTGTCGGCGAGATGCACGCGCAGGCTGCCGGCCTCGCCGGCCAGGGGCGCGATGTCGATCGGCGCCTCCAGGCGCGGGCTGCTGAAGCGGGCCACGGCGTCTTGCGTGCCGAGCTGGCGCCCGCCCAGCACGATGTCCTCGCCCAGGCGCACCGCCGTCTGCGCATGCGGCAAGGTCAACGCATCGAGCACCGCGGCGGCGGACGCAGTGGCGATCACGCCGCGATCCTGCGGGCCACGCCGCAGCACCGGCAGCGGCGCGCGCGCGGCGGTTTGGCTGTCGATCAGCACTACCGCCGCCTCGTACGCTGCGGAGGTGCGGTAGTTGGTCTGGAACGCGGTCCACAGCCGCGACAATTCATCCACGCTCTGCGGCAGCGGTGTCACGCGCACGCGCTCGATCTGGTTCGCCAGATCGTTGTCCGTCAGCGCATTGCGGATGTCGTTGCTGTCGAGCACGCCGCGGTCGTGCAGCGTGCTCATCGCCGCAGCCAGCACGCGGTGGCTGAGCGCGTCGCTGTCGCTCTCGCCGCGGCCCCAGGCGGTGATCACGTAGTGCAGGTTCAGCGCCAGCGGCGGCGGCGCCGTCTCGCCGGCACGCACCTGGCCGGGCAGGTCGAGGTTGCGCCACGCCGCGTTGGCAACCACCTGGTACAGGAACAGGTTGAGCTGCGCCTTGCTGATCCCCTTGCGCGCCACGTCCGGCGGCTGCAGGGTCACCTCGAGATCGTTCAACTCCGTATCGAGCTGCGGCATCTGCGCCAGCAGCAGGTTGCGCAGCGTGCGCGTGGTTGCCGCGATCGCCAGCACATTGCTCATGGCGAGGCCTTGCCGCGCTGGCGCAGGTAGTCGTCAAGGCTGCTCGGCCTCGGTTCTTCGCGCCGCCGCGACGGCGCGGCGGTGGCCGGCGCGGCGCGTACTTCGAGCCGGCCGATGCTCACGTGCACCACCGGGTCGCCCGTGGCGGCGCCCCTGCCTTCGGCTCGTGCGGCCGCGGCCCGCGCCGCGACGGTGCGTTCGGACGGTGCAGGTGCCGCGCGCGGCACGGCGAACACCGGCGCAGGCGCGGGCAACAAGGCGCCGTTCGGCGCTGCTGTCCGCGCCGTCTCCTGCCGGGTCGGCGCGACGCGCGCCTGCCGCGGCGATACCGGCGACGGACTGGCCGCCGGACGTTCCGGCACAACCGGCGTGCCGGAGCGTGCGACGACAGCGGACTGCACGGACGTCGGCATCATCGTCGGCGACGGCCTCGGCTCGTGCGGCGAGCTCGCCGCGGCGCGTCCCGGCACCGGTGCTGCCGTGTGATCCGGCGGCGCGACGCGCGCAGCACGCCGTTCCACCGACTCAATAGCGCGCGCCGGCTCCCGCGGCAACGGCGCAGCGCTCGGCACGACAGGTGCCGCCACGGCTGCGTCACGGTGGTGCGCCGGCGCCTCGCCCTCGTCGGCCGACGGCATGATCGACGCACGCTGCAGCGGTTCGAACAGCGACGGCAACCGCGGCGTCAACGCCGTCCCGCCGTCGATCGCACGTGCCGCCAGCCGGTCGAGGAAATCGCTCATGGCGCGCACAGCTCCAGGTAGGCCTGGCGGCGGCGCGGGCTCATGGCGAGGATGTCGGCCTCGGCCCAGTGGTAGCTGGCAGCCAGCGTGCCCACCTCGCGCAGCATGCGCAACGCCCAGGCGTGCAGTTCCTGCCACAGGAAGCGGGCGACGTCGAACAGCGGCTGCCACTCGTGCCCGCAGTCCGGGCAGCGGAACGCGAGTTGCAGGTCGGCCTGCGGATCGGCCTGCGCCATCGCCTGTGCGATCTCTGCCTGCAGCTCGTGCGGCAGGCTGCGTGGTGCGCGCGATTCACCACCACGCCGGGCGTCGAGCACGCAACGTTCGAGCAGTAATCCGCGCGCGGCTTCGGCATCGCCGCAGTTTTCCAGCACCAGCAGGTCGCGGCTGTCGGGCAGACGGAACTGCACGCGGATGCCGTGCGCGGCGTGTTCCAGCACGGGCGCGGCGGTGCCCGGAGCCGTCAGCAACAGGTCGTCACAACGGAACGTCGCCTCGATCGTGGCCGCGCATTGCGGGCACGTCGCCACCACGTCGGCCGCGGCGCCGAACAGGCGCGCGCGCAACTGCAGCAGCAGCGCATCGCGCCGGCCCAGCGGCAACGCCGCGAGCGTCTCGGCGGCACCTTCGTCGTCGCAACTGCTGCCGAGCAGCAACAGCCCGCACGCCGCGGCGGATGAGCCACCCCCACGTTCCCAGACCTGCAGCAGCTGCGCCGGCGTGGGCGTATGCATGGCGCTCAGCCGGCGGGTGCGGTGAAGTTCGGCTCGCTCGGCTCGGACACGCCGACATCGCGCTCCCAGCCCTCGTTCTCGAGCTTGATGTGCTGAATCGCCACCGCGTTCGCGTTCGCGTCCAGGTCGGGCATCGCCTGGTATTCCGACACCCAGCAGCGATACAGCTTGTAGGCGAGCGCAAGTTGACCAGCTTCGTTGTAGACCTCCAGGATCAGGTCCTTGCGGAAGTCTTTCAGCGAGACCTCCGCGCCGAGTCCGGCACCGAAGTTCCACACCTTGTTTGCCCACTTCTCGAACTCGGTGTCGTGGGTAACGCCGCGCTCGACGGTGATCGCCTCGTACTCGGTGCGCCCCGGCGATTTGCGCGTGCTGCTGGGATCGCCGCCCTCCCGGTGCTTGACCACCTCGGTGGTGCGCTTCAAACCCGACACCTTGCTGACGCCGGCCACGTAGCGGCCGTCCCACTTCACCCGGAACTTGAAGTTCTTGTATGGATCGAAACGTTGCGCGTTGACAGTGAACTGCGCCATGACGGTGTCCTCAGGTCTGGATGTCGCCAGCGATCTGCTGCAACTGGATCACCACGAACTCGGCGGGTTTGAGTGGCGCAAAACCGACCAGGATATTGACGATGCCCTTGTTGATATCGCTCAGGGTCGTCGTCTCCTTGTCGCACTTGACGAAGTAGGCGTCCTTCGGCGTCGTGCCCTGGAAGGCGCCTTGTCGGAACAAGTCGTGCATGAAGGCGCCGATATTGAGGCGGATTTGCGCCCACAACGGTTCGTCGTTTGGCTCGAACACGACCCATTTCGTGGCGCGGTACAGGGTTTCCTCGATGAACAGCGCCATGCGCCGCACCGGGATGTATTTCCACTCCGAACCGCGCTCGTCGTTGCCCTGCAGCGTGCGCGAACCCCACACCACCGTGCCGTACGTCGGGAAATTGCGGATGCAGTTGACGGCCAGCGGATTGAGCACGCCATTCTCGAGATCGGTCAGATGCACCTTGGTGTCGATCACCCCCGTCAGGCTCGCTTCGCTGCCGGCCGGCGCCTTCCACACGCCGCGTTGGCTATCGGTGCGGGCGTAAATACCGGCGATGAAGCCGCACGGTGGAAATTCGCGCGGGCGATTTTCCTGCAACGGATCGGGCGCAATGAGCCAGGGAAAGTAGAACGCCGCATTGATCGCGTCACCGCCGGTGATGGCGCCGTTCGGGCCCGAGGTGGAAAAGTCGTCGAGCTTTGCCTGCTGCGCGCAGTCGGCGATCAGGAATGCACGGCGGTCGCGACAGAATTTCTGCAGCGCGGCGAGCGTCTCCGGGTCTGTCTCGCCGGGTACGCACAACAGATTGAACAGGTCGATGCGATCGAGCAGATAAACCCCGTCCGCGGCGTTGACCAGATCCAGCGCAGTTGCAAATGAGCTGTCGCCCGGCTGCAGCGGCGTGCCGTCATCGCCGTTCTTCAACAGGGCGACGCCCGCCAGCGCATCCCCGACCGACACCGCTTTGCCTTTGGGCTGGCCGGCAGGCGCCTTCGGCGGCGTGTTCTGGTCCGCATACCCCGTGATGTAGTCCGATTCGGCTTCGATGACGTTGTATACGTAGCGCTTGTCGCTCGGGTCTATCGACAGGTTTTCGAACGACTCCACGGTCACGATCGGCGCGACAACCTTGTCCTTGTCCGCACCGGCCTCGCCGAACTGCACCTTGACCACCGACACCTGAAAACGAGTGCTGTCGTTCAAGGCAACCTTGGTGGCAATCGCATACCCGCTGGCCCATTGCCCGGGATTACGCGCATGAAAGGTAAGCTGGTCGATCGTCACCGTCGCGGTGGCCGCATCCTTGGGCGGCGGTGGCGCGCCTGCCGCCGGCGGTGGCGCCCCTACCGGAGGCGGCGGCGTCTTGCGTACCAGCCTGACGATGTAAGCACGCTGGCCGCCGTTCGCAAAGAACTGATTGACCGCATAACCGAGCAGACTACGCGTGTCGAGACCGCCGAACTGGCGCACATAGTCGCTCCAGCTCAGTACCAGCGCGGCATGATCGACCGGGCCTTTTGACGCCCAGCCGACGAACGCCGCGATCGAGGTCGCAACACCGGTAATGGTGCGGACGCCGCTCGGGATTTCCTCGATATACACCCCTGGGTAGCTCAGTGGCACTGGCATTGCGCGTACTCCTTCTGGAAGTCACTGTGAACCGGCGTAACAACCGCCGTGGCTGGCCGATCTAGCGTTTGCGAGCAGAGCGTCTACGCCGGGCGGCGTGATCCGACGGGGTGGATGGAGGCGACTCGTAGACCCTCGCGCCACCGGCAAGCGTGGCGCAGGCAACCCGGCCTTGCGTAACCAGTGCGTCCAGTGCGCGCTGAACGGCGGCGAGCGATGGCGGTTCCAGGCTCGGCGTCCGTTTGTCATCGATCCAGTAGCGAGCGATGCCGCGCGCCGTATCGGCTGCATCCGGGTGATCCGCGAGATACCGCAGAATCGCCGCTTGCAGTTTTGCAACTTGCTCGCCATTCGACACCTTCTGCACGTGCACCGCTCCGACATCGGCCAACCGACTGTTGCGGATCATCAAGACAGAGCAACATCCAAGCCAACAGCGTGCTTCGGCGCAACTGCATGCGTGGACGGCGCTTTACCGAAGAGCAACGCGCGTTACCGGGGCGGCAACGCCCCGCCCGCGAACAAGCGCAATCGCTGCGAACGCGGCGAAACTTGAGAAAACGTTGCGGGTTGGAAACGACCCATGCCAAGTCAGTGACGACCCGGGGACCAGTGCGCTGCTGCGCGGGCAACCTGAGCGTTACGGCCGGTATGACGGCCTGTTTATCTGGTGCTTCTTGAGCAGCTTGCCCAACGCGCGGCGCTCCTTGCCCGCGAGCCTCGCCGCATCGGTTACATTGCCCCGGGTCTGTTGCAACAGACGCGTGAGGTAATCCTGTTCGAAAGTCTCGATGACCCGCGCCTTGGCGTGGCGGAAGCTTACCCCGGCATATGGTTGGCCGCCGTGGGACCGGCGCCATGATCCGCCGATAGCCGGCTCCGCTGCCAGCAGTTCCTCCAGATCGATCGTCTCACCGTCTGCAAGCGTGCAAACGCGCATTACGACATTCTCTAGTTCACGCACGTTCCCCGGCCACGCATACGCCGACAATGCCTGCAACGCGTCGCCGCTCCAGCGGCGGAGTTGCCCCTGCATCCGCTGAGCCGCGGCGGTGAGGAAATGTTCCGCCAGCAGAGCCACGTCACCATCGCGCTCGCGCAGCGGCGGCAAGTGGACGTACAGCACATTGAGCCGATAAAGCAGGTCGCTACGGAAACCGCCGTCGAGCACCAACTGGCCAAGATGGCAATTGGTGGCCGCAATGATGCGCGCACCCGAAGTCCGTACTGTGCCGCCGATGGGGCGATATTCGTTGTCCTGGAGAAATCGCAGAAGCGTAACCTGCGCCTTGTGAGAAAGGCTGTCTATCTCATCCAGGAACAGCGTGCCACCACGCGCATGTTCCACCAGACCCACCTGAGCCTCCCTGGCATCGGTGAAGGCTCCTCTGGAGTGACCGAATAATTCATTCTCGATCAGGCCGTCCTGCATTGCACCGCAATTGACCGGCACAAACGGCTGGTCGCGACGCGGGCTTGAGTAGTGGATTTCCCGCGCCGCCAGTTCCTTGCCAGTCCCGGTCTCACCTTCGATCAAAACCTGGGCATCGCTGTGGGCATAGCGCAACAACAGTGCGCGCACCGAACGGAACGCAGGGGATTGACAGATCACGGTCGGCATAATGCGCTCCCGAGTCGAATGGCCGGACCCCCATCCGGCACCGAAACTCTGCCCAACTGGTAGGTTCGTCAGCCGACACCACGTGCGCATGGTGTTGCTGTGCGTTCGAAAGTCTGCCGCTTGCGGTTTCCATCCATCAAGAGACCAATCGGACTCGATTCTATACCCGTTTTCCAGCCTGGAATGCGACGCCAATGTGATTGGAACCGACCACCTTTGTGCGAGTAATTGAACCCTGAATATGCCGGAATCCGGAACTCGCGAGATCTTGAGGATGCCCTGATCCTTGAGGTGGTGGAAAACGAGTGCCCAGACCTCGTTCCGCTTGGTGTGATATCACTGTGTCAAACGACCTGTCGGCACCCACGGCGACACCAGTTTCAGGCTCCGTGGGGCGCCATGGGCTGCATGTATTTTCAATGCTCGGCGCCACTCTCGAGCACACACAGCTTGCGCAGCAGTTCTGTCTGCACATTCATGGTTGCCGCTCCTGGTGCCGCGACCACATGCTGGTATTGGCCGTCCGCTTGCAGCAGCGATGCACTGTCGGTGTCGTCCAGATAAAGCTGCAAGGCATGTCGCACGCGGGCCTGCAACTTCTTGCCGGTGATGGGAAAGGCGGTTTCGATACGTCGGTCCAGGTTGCGTTCCATCAGGTCGGCGCTGGACAGGTACAGCTTTGGATCACCGGCATTGGCGAACCAGTAAGCGCGACTGTGCTCAAGGAAGCGACCGACGACCGAGCGCACGCGGATATTCTCCGACACCCCGGGCACACCCGGACGCAGGCAGCAGATGCCGCGCACGATCAGATCGATCTGCACGCCGGCGCCGCTGGCCTGGTACAGCGCGCGCATGAGCTCGGGCTCGTTCAACGAGTTCACCTTGATGATGATGTGCGCCGGCATGCCGGCCAGCGCGTGCGTCGTCTCCTGCGCAATCAGTGCCAGCAGGCCCGGCTTCAGCGTGAACGGCGCATGCAGCAACTTCTTCATGTGCAACACCTTGCCCATGCCGGTGAGCTGGCTGAACAGCTTGTGCACGTCTGCGCACAGCGCATCGTCGGCGGTAAGCAAGCTGTAATCGGTGTACACACGCGCGTTGCCGGTGTGGTAATTGCCGGTGCCCAGATGCGCGTAACGCACCAGCTGGCCCCCCTCGCGCCGCTGGATCAACAGCAGCTTGGCGTGCGTCTTGATGCCGACCACGCCGTAGATCACCATCGCACCAGCCTGCTGCAAACGCGAGGCAAGCGACAGGTTCGACTCCTCGTCGAAACGCGCGCGCAGCTCGACCACGGCGGTCACCTCCTTGCCCGCCAACGCCGCGTTGACCAGCGCGTCGACAACCTCCGACTTGGCATTGGTGCGGTACAAGGTCTGCTTGATCGCCAGCACTTGCGGATCGACTGCAGCCTGGCGCAACAGGTCGATAACCGGCGCGAACGATTCAAACGGATGCAGCAGCAGTACATCCTGCTTGCCGATGACCTGGAACAAATCCTCGGCATGCTTGAGCGGCTTGGGCAACGCCGGGGTGAACGCGGGATATTGCAGCGCCGGATAATTGCTGGCGTTGCGCGCAATGCGGAACAGCCGCGACAGGTTCACCGGCCCCTTCACCTCGTACAGCTCGGACTCGGCCAGACCGAACTGCCTGAGCAGGTAATCGGCCAGATCCCGCGGACAGTTGTCGGCCACTTCCAGCCGCACCGCATCGCCAAAACGCGATGCATACAGCTCGCCGCGCAAGGCCAGTGCCAGATCCTCCACGTCATCCGCATCCAGCGACAGATCGGCATTGCGCGTCAGCCGGAACTGGTAGCAGCCAAGCACCTGCATGCCGGGAAACAACTCATCCACGTGGGCATGCAGGATGGAAGACAGCAACACGTAATTGTCGCCGCCCTCGCACACTTCGGCGGGCAGCGGGCTCAAGCGCGGCAAGACCCGGGGCGCCGGCACGATGGCCAGGCCGGAGTTGCGACCGAACGCGTCCACTCCTTCCAGCCGCACGATGAAGTTCAGACTCTTGTTCACCAGCAACGGAAACGGATGCGTCGGATCCAGCCCGATCGGCGTTACCAGCGGCGCGACTTCCTCATGAAAATAACGGTGCACCCACAGCTTTTGTTTGTGTGTCCACTGCGTGCGCCGCACGATGCGGATGCCATGCCCGGCAAGCTGCGGCAGGATGCGCTCGTTGAGTATCGCGTATTGCCGTTCGATCTCGCGATGCGCTATGGCGCTGATGTCAGCCAGTACGCGACGCGGCGGGATGCCATCGGGGCCGATGAATTCATGATCCAGCGCAATCTGGCCCTTCAGCCCGGCTACGCGGATCTCGAAAAACTCGTCCATGTTGCTGGAAAACACCAGCAGGAATTTCAGCCGCTCCAGCAACGGCGTCCGCTCATCCAGCGCCTGGTTCAGCACGCGGATGTTGAACTGCAACTGCGACAACTCGCGATGCAGGTACAACCGGCTGTCATTGAAATCCACGTCTGCAGGCAACAACGCAGACGTCACGCCGTCGGTCCCGTGCGCCGAACCGGCACCGGTTGCACTGTCGCGGACAATATGCATGTTCACTGCTGCAACGCTCCGGAGGCAGATGGGCTCATCCCCGCATGGTAGCGCGGCGCTGGTGCCGAACACGTGACCAGGCGCCACAACCCGAGGCGCCAGCACGCACGACTCAAAACAGAGCGCTGGCGGGCCACGTCTGCCGCACCACCGCAGGATTCAAACCGCGCCGACGATGACCGGCTCCGGGGCCAGTTGCACCCCGAACCGCTGCTGCACGCCGAGCATCACTTTCTGCGCCAGTGCCCACAATTGCGGGCCGGTGGCGTGGCCGTGGTTGACCAGCACCAGTGCATGACGGTTGGATATGCCCGCGTCGCCCGCGCGCAGGCCCTTGTAGCCGCAGCTCTCGATCATCCACGCGGCAGACAGCTTGCAACGACCGTCGGCCTGCGGCCAGGTGGGGAATTCCGGATACTGGTGCCGCAGCGACTCGGCCAGCTCGGCAGCAACCAGCGGGTTCTTGAAAAAACTGCCGGCGTTGCCGATCACCGCCGGATCAGGCAGCTTCTGCGTACGCAAGCGCACGACGGCCTCGGCGACGTGGAACGGCGCGGGTTTGTCGACACCCATGCGCGCCAGTTGCGCGTCGATGCCGGCGTAATCGGTGCGCAGCGGCCGGTTGCGCGGCAGGACAAAACGCACCGCGGTGACGATATAACGGCCCGGCTCACGCTTGAACAGCGAGTCGCGATAGCCGAAAGCACACGCCGCATGATCCAGCGTCACCAACCGCCGGTCGTGCACATCCCACGCCTCGACCGCGGCGACAAATTCCGCCACTTCGCAGCCGTACGCACCGATGTTCTGGATGGGGGCTGCGCCCACGGTGCCTGGAATCATGATCAGGTTTTCCAGCCCGGCGTAGCCCTGGCCAAGTGACCAACGCACGAAATCATCCCAGCGCTCGCCGGCCGCCACGTCGATGCGTTCGCCATTGCCATCGCTTTCCACGTGCACACCGCGCGTGGCCATGACCAGCACGGTGCCGGCGAAATCCCCGGTGAACAGGACGTTGCTGCCCTCGCCCAACACCAGCACCCGGCCCTTGCGCACGACCGGAAAATCGAGCAGCTCAGGCAATTTGGTGGCATCGCGGACTTCGGCCAGCAGCGTTGCCTGCGCGGCGACGCGCAACGTGTTGCGGGTCGCCAGCGACGCCTGTTCGATCAGCGTATAGCCGCCCATATCGGTGCGCGCCGCCGGTATCACGGCGCGCGCGGTGGGCAGGCCGTCCAGCTCATTCGGCATACGGGCTTTCCTGCACGGTATCCGCACGCTGCCGGCGGATTTCGTCGACGCATTCGCTGACCAGCTGCGGGCCGCGATAGATCAGGCCGGAGTAAAGCTGCACCAGCGACGCGCCCGCATCGAGCTTCTCGGCGGCATCGCTGCCATCCAGTATGCCGCCGACGCCGATCAGCGGAATGCGCCCTTCCAGACGTTTGTGCATGCCGCTGAGCACCGCCGTGGAGCGGGCAAACAGCGGCTTGCCGGACAGACCACCCGTTTCGGCACCGTGCGGGTCGGCACTTACCGCTGCGTGATCAACCGTGGTGTTGGTGCAGATCACGCCATCCATACCCGTGCGCAGCAGTACCTCGGCGATCGCGTCGAGTTCCGCTTCGGCAAGATCCGGCGCAATCTTCAGCAACATCGGCTTGCGCCCACCGTGTTGCGAACCAAGCCGCTCCTGCGCCTCGCGCAAGACCGCGACAAACCGGCGCAGCGTGGATTCCTGCTGCAAGTCGCGCAGGCCTTTGGTGTTCGGTGATGAGATATTGATGGTGATGTAACTGGCTTGTTCGTACACCCGTCCCAGGCAAAACAGGTAGTCATTGACCGCCTTCTCGTTGGGCGTGTCCTTGTTCTTGCCGATGTTGATGCCGAGAACGCCGTGGTAAGTCGACTTGTGCACGTTGCCCAGCAAGGCATCGACACCGGCGTTGTTGAAGCCCATGCGATTGATGATCGCCTCGTGCTGCGGCAGGCGAAACAGGCGTGGCCGGGTATTGCCTGGCTGCGGCCTGGGCGTCACCGTGCCGACTTCAATGAAGCCGAAGCCCAGCGTATCCAGTGCATCGAGATGCTCGCCATTCTTGTCCAGGCCGGCACCCAGCCCGACCGGGTTGGGAAACGTGATGCCGAACGCCGTCACCGGCAAATCGGCCGGCGGCCTGGCGATCCAATGCGCGATGTTGCTGCGTTGCGCGACGCCCAACGCATACAGCGTGGCGCGATGCGCGGCCTCCGCATCAAGCTTGAACAGCAGGGGGCGCAAATACTCGTACATGGTCAAGTTCGTTGGCCCACGAAGATGCGGGTGTCGTAGTCGAAACTTATCGTGCCGTCCGCGGCGCTGCTGTCGAACAGTTGGCGCAGCGCGTGCAGCATCGGCTCGTGGCGCGGATCACCAGCCTGCGGTGCGTACGAGGACGACATCAACCGCCCACGCAGTGCCGCGAAATCCAGTAGCTGGCGGTGCGCGAAACGGGCACTGCCGCGGAAGCTGGCGCCGAACCATGCGCGCATCTGCGTATCATCGGCATAGCGCTCGGCCACGCTGGCGTAGTCGGTGCCGTACGCCTGCAGCAGCGCCTCGTAACCTTCGAGGAAACGCGTGCCGGTGAGCCGGCGCGAATTCCACCAGATGGCGATCAGCCCGTGCGGACGCAGGATGCGGTTGAATTCACGACGCGCGGCCACGGCATCAAACCAGTGGAAGGCCTGCGCCACGCTGACCAGGTCCACGCTGGCAGCGGCCAACCCGGTGGCATCGGCGCTGCCACCGAGCGCACGGAAATCCGGGTACGCCTGCAGCCAGCGTTCGGCGGCGCTGCGCATCGCTGCATTCGGCTCCACCGCGGTGACGCGGTGGCCGGCGTCGAGGAACATCTTTGCCGAGATCCCGGTGCCGGCACCGATGTCGGCGACGTGCCAATGCGGTGCCACGCCGTGCTCGCGCTGCAGCCAGTCCAGCAGTGCCGGTGGATAGTCGGGGCGATAGCGCACGTAGTCGCCAACGCGGTCGCTGAAACGCTCCGTGGCTTGCATGGACTTGTTCTCATCAACCATGGTTTGCGTCGTCGTTGACCGGCAGCGAACTGCCACCTGGTGCCACGGCAGTTCGGCAACCATGAAAATCAATCAGTAGTGAAGGTGGCAACCTGGGCATGTCGCTCAAAACCAGAGCCGACCGGCGCCCAGGAACAACACGCCAAGAATCACCAGCACCGCGGCCACGCACAACAGCAAGTGCACGTAACCCAGCACCAGGCCAGCAATGGCCATGCCGTCGCCCTCCTGCGGTGCATCGGGCGGCGCACGACGGATGTCGCCACGCGCGAGGTGACCACACACCACCGCCACCAGCGCGCCGACAAACGGCAGCAGACACCAGGTGAGAATGCCAAACACCAGGCTGACGACTGCCAGCGCACTGGTCCGTGTTGCGGGTTGGTAAGCCGGTTGATAACTCATCGTCGCCGCACTCGTTGTGGGAATCCGGAGGTACCGCCCGCGTTGCCACCGCTCCACGCGGCACGCCGCCAGTCAACGCGCCGACTACCTAGAAATCGAACTTGATTCCTTGCGCCAGCGGCAACGCATCGGAGTAATTGATGGTATTCGTCTGCCGGCGCATGTACACCTTCCATGCGTCGGAGCCGGATTCCCGGTCGCCGCCGGTGTCCTTCTCGCCACCAAATGCACCGCCAATTTCCGCACCACTGGTACCGATGTTGACGTTGGCGATACCGCAATCGGAACCGGCCGCCGACAGATACTTTTCCGCCGATTTCAGGTTCTGCGTGAAGATCGCTGCCGACAGACCTTGTGGCACGCTGTTCTGCAGCTCGATTGCCTCGTCCAGGGTCTTGAACGGCATCACGTACAGGATGGGGGCAAACGTCTCGGTCTGCACCACTTCATCGGAATTCTTCAGCCCGGTGATGATGGTCGGCAGCACGAAGTTGCCTTTGCGCTCGGTCAGCACCTTCCCGCCGGTACGCACGGTGCCGCCGGCCGCCTTGGCCCGCTCGATCGCCGCGACGTAACCCTTTACCGCGTCCTGGCTGTTGAGCGGACCCATCAGCGTGGTGGCCAGGGTCGGATCACCAATCCGGCTTTCCACCTGGCCGTATGCCTTGACCAACGTGGCGACCACGTCGTCATGGATGGACTCATGCACAAACAACCGTCGTGTCGTGGTACAGCGTTGGCCGGCCGTGCCGACTGCGCCAAACACGATGGCCGGTATCGCCAATTTCAGCTCGGCGCTTTCGTCCACGATGATGGCGTTGTTGCCGCCCATCTCCAGCAGCGAGCGACCCAGGCGCTTGGCCACACGCTCGCCAACTGCCCGCCCCACCTTGGTCGAACCGGTGAAACTGATCAGCGCGATGCGACGGTCATCGACAAACGCCTGCGCCAGCTCGGTGCCGGCATCGTTGAACAGGAAAAACAGATCCGGAAAGCCGCCGGCTTGCAGTGCGTCATTGCAGATCCTGATCACCGCTATCGCCGACAACGGCGTTTTCGGCGACGGCTTCCAGATGCAGATGTCACCGCAAACAGTCGCCAGCATGGCATTCCACGCCCACACCGCCACCGGGAAGTTGAACGCACTGATGATGCCGACCAGGCCCAGCGGATGGTACTGGTCGTACATGCGATGTCCCGGACGCTCCGAGTGCATGGTGTAGCCGTACAGCATGCGGCTCTGGCCCACCGCGAAATCGGCGATGTCGATCATCTCCTGCACTTCGCCGTCACCCTCGGGCTTGATCTTGCCCATCTCCAGTGCAACCAACGAACCGAGTGCATCCTTGTGCTTGCGCAGCGCCTCGCCACAGAGCCGCACGGCCTCGCCGCGGCGCGGCGCAGGCGTGGCCCGCCACACCTTGAACGCTGCCTGCGCACGTTCCACCAGTTTGGCGTAATCCGCGGCACTGGAGGCATGCACCGTGGCAATTACCTCGCCGGTCGCCGGGTTCACCGGCTGCAACACACCCGCATCGGTGGTTTTCGACCACTCACCCTGGCCCAGGTAAGTACCCGATTGTTCGGCACCAAGGCCGAGTGCGGAAAGGATTGCGTGCGACATGGTCACTCCTGAACTGCATGTGGTACCCGCGGGTACCGGATTGGGCAAGGCCCAAAACGGCAATTCTAGCAGGCCGCTTCGCCCGCCCCGCGTAGTCCGCTGCGGATGCTGCCTGCCGCCCTTGTAGGGCGGGCACTGCCCGCCGTAATCCCGGCCGGCAACCACGTGCCGTACGTAAAAGCCGGTGGGTATGCCCGCCCTGCACAAGCGTGATTTCAGCACCCGCTGCGGATGCTGCCTGCCGCCCTTGTAGGGCGGGCACTGCCCGCCGTAATCCCGGCCGGCAACCACGTGCCGTACGTAAAAGCCGGTGGGTATGCCCGCCCTGCACAAGCGTGATTTCAGCACCCACCGCACCGTGCGCAATTGCGCCCGTGCGGCTTCGCACACTCAATCCGGCAGCGTCGCAAGCACGGTGTCCAAGCGCGGATGTTCGGGCACGCGCAGCAGGAACTCGCGCTCCAGCACCTGGCGAATCTGCGCCGCATCGCGCAACGTGCGTCGCTCCGGTTCGCGATCCAGCCGACGCACGGTGAACTCGTGATTGCGCAGGCTCAGGCGGCGCTCCGTATCCGTGCGCGACACCACCAGATTGGTGACAAAGGATGACTCTGGCCAGGTGGAAACGTAGTAATTGGCCACGGCGTAATCGACCGGCCAGGTGCGGCGCAGGTCGAACCGGTACAGCGACAGCCATTGGCCATGCACCAGCGACTGCATGCGCCAGTCGCCGTCGATCATCATCAGGCGAAACGGCTCGTGCGTCGTCGGCTGCTCGATTCCCGCGCGCAAACGCAGCGCACCGGTCAACGTCTGGCCACTGAAGCCGACATCCGCCAGCCAGCTTTCCCCCGCCAGTTCGATGCGCAACAGCATGTGCGTATGTGGCGTGATCGCGTCCTCGGCGCGTTTCCACAGCACACGCGCAATCAAGCCGGATACCTCGAAACCCACGGCGCGCAATGCCTCGGCAAACAGCAAATTCTGCTCGAAGCAGTAACCCCCACGGTGCGCGCGCACCAGCTTGCGCTCCACTGCCTCGGGCGTCAGCTCCACCGCCTCGCCCAGCAGCGGGCTGAGGTTCTCGAACGGGATTGCTGCCGCATGCGCCACCGCCAGCGCGCGCAGCGTGGACAGGTCGGGCGCCACCGGCGCGTCATAGCCGATGCGCTGCAGGTACGCTTTCAGGTCAATGGAATGAGGCATGCACGGCACTCATGGATAATCTCCGAAGATAACATTCAGCCCGTGTCAGCCGAAGAGCCGGCCCGTTCGCAGGCAGCGGCGGACAGCGCCCCTACCCCCACCTGGCGGGAATGGGCGCATTGATATGGCGCCGCCACGTAGGGCGGGCACTGCCCTCCGCTTCATCCGCCGCCTGTCGGCACCAGCCAGGTCCCCGCTGGCGTTTCACCATTCCCCGCTTGGGTCTGCAGCATACGGTCTCCATGTCACTATCTCCGCCGCTGCGCAGGCGCAGCCACGTTCAAGGACCGTCGTGCCACCACCTGCACCATCACCAGCCACCGAACCAGTCGAGCTCAAGCGCAGCTTCCTCGGCGTATTCCGTTTCAGCGGGCGCGCGCTGACGCTGGTGTGGAGCACCAGCCAGGCACTGACGATCGCCCTGGCGTTGCTCACGCTCACCGCCGGTTTGTTGCCGGCCGGCATTGCTTACGTGGGCGCGATGATCGTCGACGCGGTGGTCGCCGCCAACCACCTGTGGGCCGGCAGTGGCCACGCCACGCTCGGGCCGGTGTTCGAATGGGTGGTGGCGGAAGGCGTGCTGGTGGCAGCACTGGCCGGCGCGCAACGCGGGCTGTCGCTATGCCAGTCGTTGCTGCGCGCGCAGCTCGGGCAACGCGTCAACGTGATGATCCTGGAAAAGGCGCTGACCCTGGAGCTGGCGCAATTCGAGGATTCGGAGTTTTACGACAAGCTGACGCGCGCACGACGCGAAGCCTCCAGCCGCCCGCTGTCGCTGGTGACGCGCACCTTCGGGTTGGGCCAGAACGCGATCTCGCTGGTGAGCTACGGCACGTTGCTGTACCAGTTTTCGCCGTGGGCGGTGGTGGTGCTGTTGCTGGCCGGGGTACCGGCGTTCATCGCGGAAACGAAATTCTCAGGGGACGCGTTCCGCCTGTTCCGGTGGCGCTCGCCGGAAACGCGCATGCAGATGTATCTGGAAACCGTGCTGGCGCGCGAGGACCACGCCAAGGAAGTCAAGCTGTACGCGCTCGGACCGCTGTTGCTGCAACGCTATCGGGACATTTTCAACAAGCTGTATGGCGACGACCGTGACCTGACCGTACGCCGCGACAGCTGGGGGTTCGGGCTGGGCTTGCTCGGCACGCTGACGCTGTACGGCGCGTACGCATGGATTGCGATGACGACCGTGGTCGGGCGCATCACCCTGGGGCAGATGACGATGTACCTGATGCTGTTTCGCCAAGGCCAGGCCGCCGTGTCGGCCATGTTGTCCGCCATTGGCGGCATGTACGAGGACAACCTGTATCTGTCCACCTTGTACGAATATCTGGAAACGCCGGTAGCCGCCCCCACCGGTACCGCAACCCGTGGCGCACAGCCGGGTGATGGCGTGCGGTTCGAGCACGTCACCTTCACCTATCCCGACGCCGGCACACCGGCCCTGCACGACATCACCTTGCATATTCGCCCGGGTGAGTCGCTGGCACTGGTCGGGCAGAACGGCTCGGGCAAGACCACGCTGATCAAGCTGCTGACTGAACTGTATCGGCCCGACAGCGGGCGCATCCTGCTCGACGGCACCGACTTGCGTGAGTGGGACGTGGCCACGTTGCGCCAGCGTGTCGGGGTGATCTTCCAGGATTTCGCGCGCTACCAGATGCGCGTGGGGGAAAACATCGGTGCCGGCGACGTCACGCATTTTGCGGACGCCGAACGCTGGCGCACCGCCAGCGACATGGGCATGGCCAGCGGATTCATCGATGCGCTGCCTGGCGGGTTCGAGACGCAGCTGGGCAAGTGGTTTCGTTCCGGGCGTGAGCTGTCCGGTGGACAATGGCAAAAGATCGCTCTGGCGCGCGCATTCATGCGCTCGGGTGCCGACATCCTGGTGCTCGACGAGCCCACCGCCGCGATGGATGCCGCCGCGGAAGCCACCATCTTCGAGCACTTCCGCGAACTGGCTGGCCAGCGCATCGTGATTCTCATCTCGCACCGTTTCTCCACCGTGCGCATGGCCGACCAGATCATCGTGATCCAGGACGGGCGCATCA
>DAITPL010000027.1:12824-29555 GCA_036833615.1 Rhodanobacter sp. | reverse complement strand
TACGCCTACATCTGGTCCGAGGTGCTGGACGCCAACACGGTGGAGTGGATCAAGAGCCATGGTGGACTGACCCGCGCCAACGGCGACCGCTTCCGCGCCACGCTGCTGTCGCGCGGCGGCAGCAAGGATGCGCTGCAGTTGTTCCGCGATTTTGCCGGGCACGAGCCGCAGATCGAGCCGCTGCTGGAACGCCGCGGGCTGAACCCCACGGCCGATTGACCTGCACCCGGCGGCATTGGCAGTGGGGCCGGCCATTGGCGGGATCTGTTGCGCCCGGCGGTGGTGGCCGCACCGGTTGACAAGCTGGGGCCGGGACCAAAAAAACCCGCAGATGGGGAGTCTGCGGGTTTTCAAGGATCCATCTGGAGGCACGAAACAGGAGGGGAGCCTGTTCGTGCGGCGGGATCAGGTGTCTCACGACACGGGCTTAATGTACTTGATGGTGCATTAATGGAGCATGACCGCGGAGCAGGCGCGCGCTGAACCTGCAGTGGGTTCACGGATGGGCTTCGCGACCGGTGCGGGGTATGCCGCCCGACGCCGGGCTGGGTGCGCGCATCCCTGGGTCCGGGGCGGTTGGCGTTGTTGCGCCGGCACCGCGCCGGGCAGAGCGCGATGACATGCGTGACGGATCGGTGCCTGCGGTACACCGTCGCGGCGCGGCCGCCTGCGCGTTGCCCGGTTATGCTGGCGTGGCCGAGGTTCGCGCCGCTCATTGGAGGGCTTGTTGCATGTCGTCATCCATGGTGATCAATCCGCTTGCCGTGCGGCGCGCGTGGCCGTTCTGGATGGCCGCCGCGCTGGGCATTGTCGGTGGCGGACTGATTGCCGGATTCCTCGCCCACACGCCGTCACGACCGGCCATGTGGCTGGTCGCGTATCTGGTGCTGGTGGTGGGTGTGGCGCAAGGTGCATTGGCGGCGGGGCAGGCGTGGTTGGCATCGTCCCCGGCGTCATCGGCCATGTGGGCCAGCGAGTGGGTTCTGTTCAATGTGGCCAACGCACTGGTCATCGGCGGCACGCTGCTGGCGCACGCGGCGTGGGTGAATGTGGGCGCGTTGCTGCTGGCTGCGGCGCTCGCGCTGTTCTTGCGCGGCGTGCGCGGTGCTGCCGGTGGCTGGCTGGTCGGCATCTATCGTGGCCTGGTATTGCTGCTTGGTGGCAGCGCGCTGGTGGGCGTCGCCTTGACGCTGTGGCGTACGCGGGCGTAGCCGATGCGCGCGTCTGTCGCGCGCCGCGTTGGCGGTGCATGGCGCGGTCGGCGTGTGCATTCCGCGCGCGGAGCTTCCCGCGTGCGGTTTTTCGCGCAACCATGCGTCACCCCTTGATGGCGACGCCCATGGCCCATTCCGATGACGAAGATTTTGACCCCGAGACGGACGTCGACGACGATGGCGACGACACGCAGGAGGGCCGCGTCTGGCAACTGCTGCAATTGATCAATCCCGGTGATGTGGAACTGGCATTGCAGGAATTTTCCGCGTGGCGTGAGGCAGCGGACAGCGCGGATGCCGGCGATGGGTTGCTCGAGGCGATTGGGCAGGTGATTGACTGGCGCTCGGGTTTTCGCGTGGACGCGACCGATACGCGCGCCCTGGTGCAGGCTGTCGACGAGTTGTCCGCGCGCTGGAATCTGACCCTGGATTGGGACGGCGATACCGACGACGACGAGTTTCATGCCGACCAGGACGTGCCGTCGCTGATGGCCGTGGCGTACGACCGGCTGGCTGAGTTTGGTTACACCTTGTGGTCGTGGGAAACCGACGACGGCACGTGTGCGGGCTGGATCACGCTGACGCTGGATCAGGAGCCGATGCGCGAGGTGGCGACGGCGCTGGAGATCAACCTGCGCCTGGGCAGCGACGTCAGTTGAGCGTGGCAGCGCCCACGTTGCCAGCGCCGCCGTCAGCATCCCTGGCCCCCGCGCCATCCGGCGCCAAGGCAGCCGTGCAGGGCTGGACCGCGCGTTCCGGCTGGCGCTGCGTGTTGCTGGCGGCGGTGATTTTGTTCCTTGCTGCCTGCGCTCCGGCTCCCACCCGCAATCCACTCGCCAGCTGGATACCGTCACCCAATTTCGATGGGCGTCGACCGGTGTTGATCGTGCTGCATTTCACCAATCAACAGTCAGTGCAGCAGAGCTTGCGGACGTTGCGTACCCGCAACGGCAGCGGCCCGGTCAGTGCGCATTACCTGATTGGTGCCGACGGGCACCGCTATCAACTGGTCGCCGATGCGCAGCGCGCGTGGCATGCGGGGCCCGGGCACTGGGGCACGATCAGCGACGTCAATTCCGCGTCGATCGGCATCGAGCTCGACAACGATGGCCAGTCGGCGTTTGCGCCAGCGCAGATCGACAGCCTGCTGCAGCTGCTGGCCGACCTCACTACACGGCTGCATATTCCGCGCACCCAGGTGATCGGTCATGAAGACATGGCCCCCGGACGCAAGGATGATCCTGGTGCGCGGTTTCCCTGGCAGCAGTTGGCGGAGGCCGGGTATGGCCAGTGGCCACGTGGCGTGCTGGTCGATCCACCGCCGGGTTTTTCGCCGTGGCTCGCGCTGCGCGTCGTGGGTTACCCGCTGGTGGACCAGGCGGCGACGGTGCGCGCCTTCCATCATCACTTTCGCGGCATCGATACCGATCAGCTCGACGCCGAGGATCTGCGCATCCTCTATGCGTTGACGCGTTGAGCGCCGGCACCCGGGTCCGCGCGCCGGTGGCTATTGCCCGGGAAGGTGGCGAATCAGGCCGGCGGGTCGACGTCGTCGAAACCGGTATAGCCGTCGGCAAAGATCGGAGTGCCATCGGCTTCCAGCCCCAGCATGTCGGTCAGGGCCTTGGCGGCAGCCACCTCGGCGAGGTCCTGCGCCCGGAAGCTGCGGTTTTCGCAGATGGCGTAGTACACGGGGAAGCCGTGGCCGCGGCGCGGCGTGACGGCAAGCAACGCGGTGTAGCGCGAGCCTTCCAGCGTCGCGCTGGAACGCACGAGGTAATGGTCAAACACGCGCTCGGCCATGCCTGGCTTCCGATCGAAAAGGATGCAGTGTATCGCGGCGTGCTTTGCTGCATCATGCCCGCATGACGTACGCCAACTTGTCGGTGCCGCGCATCGTGCTGGACACCAATGTGTGCCTGGACTTGTGGGTGTTTGCCGATCCGGGTTGTGCCCGAGTGCTGGCGGCGTTGCGCAGCGGTGCCGTGCAAGCGGTGACGCGTGCCGACTGTCGCGCGGAGTGGCAACGCGTATTGCACTATCCGCAGCTGCCGATTGACGACCAGTCACGGCCGCTGGTGGATGCGGCTTTCACCGCCAACGTGCAGTTGCTGACCGACACCGACAGCGTGCCGGTCGATGCCGGGCGCCTGCCGCGCTGCGCCGATCCGGACGATCAAAAATTCCTGGAGCTTGCCCTGGCCTCGGGTGCGCGCTGGCTGTTGAGCAAAGATCGCGAACTGTTGAAACTCGACCGGCGCGCGCGCATGGCGGGCGGATTTTCCATCCTGTTGCCGCAGGCATGGGCACCGACGGAGGTGCCTGACGCCGGCACTGGACGCGGCATGGCTGGCAATCACGCTAAGGTGGTGGCCTGAATCTGCTGCGAGAGACGCCATGCTGGATTCCCAGCTGATCGATTGCCCGTATTGCGGCGAGTCCATCGAAATCCTGATTGACCCGTCCGTGCCAAGCCAGTGCTATATCGAGGACTGCCAGGTGTGCTGTCGCCCGATCACGTTGCGCGTGACCGTGGACGCGACCGGTGACGCGCAAGTGGTGGCCACGGCGGAGCACGAGGGATGAGGTTGGAAACCGTACTGTGGATGGGCCCAGGCTGGCCGCTGCACGTGAGCGGTGGCGTGGCACGGCCGCACGGGACCTGGCGCGCACGCCCGGTGCAGTTCCGCTGATGCATTATGACCAGTCGTGGATGGGCTTCGGGATCGTCGGTGCGCTGCAGGCCGCGTTGATCTCCACGCTCGCCGGCGGCTTGCTGTTCGTCGTGTTCCACTGGTTGGGGCGGCGCAGCGGTTGGACCCCCGGCGTACCGATCGCCTGGAGTTTTCTGCTGGCTGTGTGGTTCACCGCCAGTGGCGACTTGTGGGATTTGTTCTACTTCAACTACGGCCAGCTGCAGTCGCTGGTGCTGCTCAAGGCCAAGTTGGCGCTGGTGCATGATCCCGATGCCATGGGCCTGCGCGTACTTGCCGAGCTGCTTGGCGTCACGCTGGGCGTGTACCTGGGTTGGCTGCTGTGCCATGCGCGGTGGTTGCAACGCTGGTTTCGGCAACGCTGATATTTGGACGTCTGGACGGCTACAGGTTCAACCAGCCAGCAGTTGGTCCGCCAGATGTCGTGCCTGCAGCCGGATTTCCGGCATCGCGGTGCACTCCCACAACGTGCCTCGCAGCAGGCTGCCGAGCGCAAACAGGTGCGGCCAGCTTTTGCCGGCGTGCTGCAGATGCCCGTCACCGCCGGCACACAGGCCGAGGCCGAGCGGATCGGCTTCGACGTGCGCGTTGTGCAGCAGATGGCGGACCAGGGGGTGCGTTGTGTGCTGCACGTTGGTTTCCAGCCCGGTGGACTGGATCACCAGGTCCGCATGCAGCGTCTGTGTCACACCGGCGTGGCTGGTGCGCACGTGCAACGCGTCGTCGACCAGATCCACGGCCAGCACGCGTCCGCGGGCGCGGTGCAACTGACCGGTGCGTTCGATCGCGGTCACGGCTTCGGCCACTTGCGGCGGCATGCGGTGCCGCACGCGCTCCCAGGTCGAGCGCGCGTGGCGCATGAAGCGCGCACGTTCGACGCCAGGCAGTGCCTGCCACAGTGCTGACGTGTGCGGGCGCAGGCTGTCGATGACCGTGCGCCATTCGCGGTGTGCCGCAGCCTCACGCAGCAGACGCAGCCATGCGTGGATCCCGGGTGCGTCGTGCATGGCTGCAATCCATCCGGCACTGTCGCTATCCGGTGCAACCACGCTGGGCAGATGGGCGGCGGGCAACACGCCGTGCCGCGAAAGTGCGGTGAAGTGCGTGCCGGGCCAGCGCGACGACAGTTCCAGCAATACGTCCACGGCAGTCAGGCCGAGGCCGATTACCAGCACGTGACGGGGCGCGGTGGCGGTGCCGTCGCTGCGCGCCAGCAGCGGCCACGGGTCGACCACGTAACGTCCACTGGCCAGCGCGTGTTCGCTGACGCCGGCCAACGGGCGCGGCGGCAACGCGCCGAGCGCCAGTACGGCCGCGTCCACCGCCCGGCTGATTTCGCCCTGCAGCACCTTGATGCGTTGTCGCTCGGGAATCAACGCGGTGGCAGGGAGCGGGATGATGTTCACGTTGTGGCCTTTGGCGCGACCCTGTCGCAGCGCTTGCGCCACTTCACTCTCGAGATAGTCGCCATAGCGGCTGCGTGGCAGGAAGTCAGTGCCGGCAATGCCCGGCTGCTCGCGTTGCATGAAGTCCAGAAAGCCGCGCGGCTGGTCCGCAGACAGGCTCATCGAGGCCGCGCGCACGTTCAACAGCTGCCGCGCTGACGTGCCGCCGTAGGCGATCCCGCGGGCGGGCCTGCCAGTGCCGGTGTACCAGTCCAGCAGCAGTGGCAGTTGCGCGCTGCGGGAGAGCAGCTCGGTGAGCAGACTGGCGCCCGCGGCGCCGCCACCGACAATGGCGATACGGCGAAACATCGGCTGCGTCAGTTCCGCGCCAGAGGTCGCTGGTACGGGGTTTGGCGTGCGACGCATGCGGACGCGAGACACGGGCCGGCCAGCCGCCGCCTGCGCGGGCAGTTGCTGGTACGGGCGACGGTGCGCATGGTGGCGATCGGATGCAGATGAGTGCCCACGCGAGGATTCGACCGAGGCAGTGGACCACGCGTCTCGTTAAGGCCGCGTAAGCCGCCAGTCGTCAGGTCACCCATACATACCGCCCCTCGGGTGCTGCGCCCATACGTGCGCGCGGCGGCGGATTGCTGCAACAATCACTGGTCGGTGCCACGCCGACGCGGGAGCACGCACGATGAAGATGATCCACTGGATTGCACCGTTATTGCTGGCGGGCACGACCCTGCTGGTGTGCATGCCGGCACAGGCCGCAGCCACTTCATGTCAGCTGAATTTCCAGTTGTCGGGATGGTCGCTGTTCTACAAGACCGCCACCGGCAGCGGCGTGGTTCGCTGCAGCAACGGGCAAAGCCTGAGCGTGCGTTTGCGTGCCAAGGGCGGTGGCCTGACCTTTGGCAAGACGCACATCACCAACGGCCATGGCAAATTCAGTGGCGTATCCAACGTGCGCGACGTGCTGGGGCATTACGCCACCGCCGAAGCACACGCAGGGGCCGATCGGGACGCGGCCAAGGCGCAGGTGATGACCAAGGGCAACGTGTCGCTGGCGCTTACCGGCAAGGGCAGTGGCTGGAATCTGGGCGTGGCGTTTGGCGCGTTCATCATCGAGCGCTGAGCAGGCGTGCCCGTCGTGTGCGATCCGGTCGGGGGTTGGTATGGGGCGATCGAGGCGTGACGAGCGCCGGGAGTGCGAGCGCAGATCGAACGCCGCATGGGACTGCCGCGCGGGCCGGAGCAAACTACCCGTCGCCGCGCTGACCAAACCGATGCGCCGTTCGTGCGGTGTGGTGCGGTTACCGACTTCGCCGCCGAGCCGAGTGCCGGGGCAGGTGATCGTTCGTGCGCCGGGGTGCGACTCAGCCAAACCATAGCGCCAAGCCGAACAGGCCGAGCATCATGCACGAGATCACCAGCTTCAGCAACGTACCGAACAGCAGTCCGAGCCAGGTGGCGGCACCGACATGGGCCGAGCGCAACGCGCTGGTGCCGGAGGCCAGTTCACCCACCAGGGCGCCGGCGAATGGGCCGAGGATGAGTCCGGGAATACCGAAGAACATGCCGATCAGGGTGCCGGCGCCCGCCCCCCACAGTGCACGCGGGCTCGCTCCCACGCGTTTGGCGCCCAGCGTGCCAGCGACGAAATCCACGATCACGCCAACTGCACCGAGCAGGCCAATCGCCAGCAACCACCATTTGCCCAGATGCTGGTAGTTGTCGACCGCCGCCACCAGCCAGATACCGCCAAACAACATTGGAATGCCGGGCAGCACCGGCAGGATGGCACCGGCCAGGCCACCCAGGATGAGTAACGCGGCGAGCAGGTAGAGAACGCTGTCCAGGACGTTGATTCCGTTTGGAGTGGGTGGCGAACACAACGCCGGTGGCGCCACTGTGCCGACGCGGCGTCGCTGCGGCAAGCGTCGATGCTGTCGCGGCAGTGGCTATTGCTCGACGAACGCACGCTCCACCACGTAGTCGCCCGGCTCACGGGTGCGTGGCGAGATATGGAAACCGCGACCATCCAGCAAGGTGCCCAGATCCGCCAGCATGCCCGGGCTGCCGCACAACATGACCCGGTCCGTATCCGGGTTCAACTGTGGCAGGCCGGTGGCTGCGGCCAGTGTGCCGTTGACGATGGCGTCGGTGATGCGCCCGCGGTGCTTGAACGCCTCGCGTGTCACGGTCGGGTAGTAGATGAGCTTGTCGCGCAACAGCGGGCCGAGATATTCGTGTCGTGGCAGCTCGTGTTCAAGGTAATCCGCGTAGGCCAGGTCGCTGGTCGTGCGCACACCATGCGCCAGCACGACCTTGTCGAAGCGCTCGTAGGTCAACGGGTCGCGGACGATGCTGAGGAACGGTGCCAGTCCGGTGCCGGTGCCGAACAAGTACAGATGCCGCCCGGGTTTCAGGTCACTGAGCACCAGCGTGCCGGTCGGCTTGCGGCTGACGATCACGGCGTCGCCCGGTTGCACGTGCTGCAGGCGTGAGGTCAGCGGGCCGTCAGGCACCTTGATGGAAAAGAATTCCAGATGCTCCTCGTAATTGGCGCTGGCGATGGAGTACGCGCGCAGCAGCGGTCGTCCGTCCACTTCCAGACCCACCATCACGAAGTGTCCGCTGTCGAAGCGGAACGACGGATCGCGCGTGGTGCGGAAACTGAACAGGGTGGGTGTCCAGTGGTGCACGTCGAGCACGTGCTCGGTTGCCAGTACCGCCATGGATGGTGTGTGTCGTCAGCGAAGAAGCGCAGCGTTTGTGCTGCAAGCGCACATTATGCCAGCGTAGTGCCCGCAGTTGCAGGACAGGGTGCTGGCCGACCGCGGCACAACGCAGGGGAGGCGCGGAATGCCGGGCGTCTCGTGGTCGTGCGGCGTGCGCGGTAACATAGCCGGCCTGTTGTGGCTGCGCGCTGGTCGATGCGCCGGGAGACGTCGCTGCAACGAGATTGCCCAGCGCGCTGCCGTTTTCGGCCATGATGCGTAGAGGCAATACGCGTAACGTCGGCGCCGCGCAACGGCGCTGTTTTTCACCACTGATCCATCAAGGACGTATCACATGCAGAGTCTGGAAGATGCGCGGGTTGCCATTGTCGGCCTGGGTTATGTTGGTTTGCCGTTGGCCGTGGAGTATGGCAAGCGTTATGACACCACCGGTTTTGATGTCAACGCGGTACGTATCGAGGAGTTGCGCCAGGGTCACGACCGCACGCTGGAGGTGGATGCGGCGGAACTGGCTGCAGCCGCTCATCTGCATTTCAGCGCCAAGCTCGACGACCTGCGCGCGTGCAACGTCTACATCGTCACCGTGCCTACGCCGATCGATGCCGCCAAGCGGCCCGATCTCACGCCGCTGATCAAGGCCAGCGAAGCGTTGGCCACGGTGCTCAAGCGTGGCGACATCGTGGTGTACGAGTCGACCGTGTATCCGGGCTGCACCGAAGAGGTGTGCGTGCCACTGCTGGCCAAGGGTTCCGGTCTCCTCTTCAATCAGGATTTTTTCGCCGGCTACAGCCCCGAGCGGATCAACCCTGGCGACAAGCAACATCGCGTAACCAGCATTCTCAAGGTCACGTCCGGTTCCACGCCGGAAGTGGCGGATTTCGTCAATCGCCTGTATGCCTCGATCATCACTGCCGGTACGCATCGCGCCAGTTGCATCAAGGTCGCCGAGGCGGCCAAGGTGATCGAGAACACGCAGCGCGACTTGAACATCGCGCTGGTGAATGACTTGGCGATTCTGTTCAACAAGCTCGGCATCGACACCCTGGAGGTGCTGGAGGCCGCCGGCACCAAATGGAATTTCCTGCCGTTTCGACCGGGTCTGGTCGGCGGTCACTGCATCAGCGTGGATCCGTATTACCTCACGCACAAGGCACAGGAAGTTGGCCACCACCCGGACGTGATCCTGGCCGGTCGGCGCACCAACGACCGCATGGGTCCCTATATTGCCAACGAGGTGGTCCGGTTGATGGTGCGCAAGGGCATCAACCCGGTGCACGCGCGCATTTTGATCCTCGGTCTGGCGTTCAAGGAAAACTGCCCGGATCTGCGCAACACGCGCGTGGTCGATATCGTGCATGCCCTGCGTGGTTACGACGCGCAGGTGGATGTGTACGACCCGTGGGTGGATGCCGACGAAGCCGAGCATGAATACGCGATCCGCCCCATCGCGGCCCCGGCGCCGGATACTTACGATGCCGTCATCGTGGCCGTGGGTCATCAGCAATTCGTGGAGCTTGGCGCCGCGGGTATCCACGCGTTCGGCAAGCGGGACGCGGTGATTTACGACGTGAAATACGTGTTGCCGCGGGAGGCAGTGGACGGGAGATTGTGATGAGCGATGCACGAGTGGCTTTGCCGGCAGCGTTGCAGGCTCGTGTGCGCGCCGAGTCTGCTCCGTGGCTGGTAACCGGTGCGGCCGGATTCATTGGTTCCAACCTGGTGGAGACTTTGCTGCGGCTGGGCCAGACGGTGGTCGGCCTGGACAATTTTTCCACCGGTTATCAGCACAACCTGGATGAAGTGGAGCATCTGGTTGGCGCGCAGGCCTGGTCGCGTTTCCGTTTCATCAGGGGCGATATCCGCCAGCTCGAGGATTGCCAGGCGGCTTGCGCTGGCGTCAAGCGCGTGTTGCATCAGGCTGCGCTGGGTTCGGTGCCGCGCTCCATCGAGGACCCGTTGGCCACGCATGCATCCAATTGCACCGGCTTTCTCAACATGCTGGTCACGGCGCGCGATGCGGGCGTGGACAGCTTCACCTACGCGGCCTCCAGTTCCACTTATGGCGACGAGCCGACGCTGCCCAAGGTGGAAGACAAGATTGGCCGCGCGTTGTCGCCGTACGCGGCGACCAAGTTGTTCAACGAGATTTACGCCGAGGTGATCGCGCGCTGCTACGGCTTCAAGGCGATCGGGCTGCGCTATTTCAACGTGTTCGGGCGACGCCAGGATCCCGATGGCGCGTACGCCGCCGTGATCCCGCAGTGGATTGCGTCAATGATCCGCGACGACGACGTGTTCATCAATGGTGACGGCGAGACCACGCGCGATTTCTGCTTTGTCGCCAATGCGGTGCAGGCCAACTTGCTGGCTGCGCTGGCGGCCGACGAACAGCGCGACCGCATCTACAACGTGGCCGTGGGCCAGCGCACCAGTCTGAATCGGCTGTTTGCGGCGCTGGTGACCGAGTTGACGGCGAATGGTGCCAGCTATGCCAAGCGCCCGGTGTACCGCGACTTTCGCGCCGGCGACGTGCGCCATTCGCTGGCCGACATCACCCGGGCGCAAACGCGGCTGGGTTACGCGCCTACCCATACCCTGCCGGATGGATTGCGCGAGGCCATGCCGTGGTACCTCGACTTCATTGCGCAGCGCGCCAGCGCGTAAGGCCATCTTGCCCGGCGCTGAAACCCGGGCAACTGGAACCGCGGCGTGGTGCTCGTCCGGCATCCGGCGCCGTTACCGCCCCATGGCTGCTCGCGCCCGCGCGGCACCCATCGTGTCTGACAGGCTGGGGTCCACGCCCGGGTGGTCCGACCGGGATATGCCGAATTGGCGCGTGCTGGCGGATGTTCGTGATAGCCCAAGCCAGCGTTGTCCGCTGACTCGAGCGCGGTGCCCGGCAGGCGCCCCGCCGGCACCCGCGGAACCGCTGGCGACCGGCGTGCACGCGACAACCATGCCAATTTCAGCGATTATAAGCGGCATGGACATGGTGAACTCACGGCCAATGGCCAGCCGCACGGACCGTCTCGACTGGCGTGTTTGCGTCGCGCCCATGATGGATTGGACGGATCGGCATTGCCGGTATTTTCACCGGCTGCTGTCGCCACACGCACGCCTGTATACGGAAATGGTCACCAGCGCGGCGCTCGTGCGTGGCGACCGGCAGCGGTTGCTCGAACACAGCGCGCAGGAGCACCCGCTGGCATTGCAGCTTGGCGGCAGTGATCCGGTCCAGCTGGCGCAAGCCGCGCGCCTGGGCGCGCAGGCGGGTTATGCCGAGATCAATCTGAATGTCGGCTGCCCGTCGGACCGCGTGCAGTCCGGCCGGTTTGGCGCCTGCCTGATGCGCGAACCGCTCCTGGTCGGCGATTGTGTCAGGGCGATGCGCGATGTGGTGGCCGTGCCGGTGACAGTGAAATGCCGGATCGGCGTGGATGATCAGGATGCCTATGCGGATCTGCAGCGTTTCACCGGGATCATGCTGGAGTCGGGCGTCGAGGTGCTCGTGGTGCATGCGCGCAAGGCCTGGTTGCAGGGTTTGTCGCCCAAGGAAAACCGCGAGGTGCCGCCGCTGGACTATGCGCGCGTGTACCAGCTCAAGCGCGAATTTCCGCAGTTGCAGGTGATCGTCAACGGCGGCATCAGCACGGTTGAGCAGATCCGTGCGCACCTGGCATGTCTGGACGGGGTCATGCTGGGTCGCGCGGCGTATCACGATCCGTTTCTCCTGGCGCGGATCGAGGCGGCGCTGTACGGCACGCCGCTGCCCGAACGCGCGGAGGTGCTGCGGCGCATACGTCCGTATGTCGAGGCTGAGCTGCGGCGTGGTACGGCGCTCAAGCACATCTGCCGACACCTGCTTGGCTTGTATCAGGGCGAGCCCGGCGCGCGCGCGTTCCGGCGCACCCTGAGCGAAGGTGCCCACCTGCCCGGCGCCGGTTGGGGATTGCTCGAACAGGCGCTTGAGCCATGCGCCCTGGCGGCGTGACAGGCGGTAGTGATGCGGTCAGTATTCAGCCGTCGGTGTCCACACTGGTTGTCCTGCAACTGTCGGCTGGGTGCGCCCGGATCAAGCTTCATGAACAAGACTTTCATCCTCATTCTGCTGGCATCAGTGGGTACCGCGGCCGGGTTGCTGGCGTCGGCGCCGTCTGCGGCAGGCCAGGTGACACTGGATCAGGCGGTGTCGCAGGTACAAGCCGATACTCGTGGCCAGGTCTTGTCGGCGGAACCGCGGAACATCGGACGGCGTTCGGAGTACCGCATCAAGGTGTTGACGCCGGCCGGACACGTGCGGGTAGTGGTGGTTCCGTCCGAGTCGGGGAAGAATCCGGCTCCTGGCATGTCGACCAAGAATCCGCCCGGCAGGCACGCGGGCAACAAGGAGAAACACTGATATGCGCATCCTGTTGGTGGAAGACGAGGCACCGTTGCGCGAAACGCTGGCCGCGCGCCTGAAGCGTGACGGTTTTGCCGTGGACGCGGCGCAGGATGGTGAGGAGGGCATTTACCTCGGGCGTGAGGTGCCGTTCGATCTGGCGATCATCGACCTTGGTTTGCCCAAGATGTCTGGCATGGAGCTGGTCAAGGCGCTGCGTGAGGATGGCCGGCGCTACCCGATCCTCATCCTGACCGCACGCGGCAGTTGGCAGGACAAGGTGGAGGCGTTGAAATACGGCGCGGATGATTATCTGGTGAAGCCGTTCCACGTCGAGGAGCTGCTGGCGCGCATCAACGCGCTGGTGCGCCGCGCCAGTGGCTGGTCCAAGCCGATCCTCGCTTGCGGCATGATCAAGCTCGATACCACCGCGCAGACGGTGACGGTGGCCGGCAAGGTGGTCGATCTCACCAGCTACGAGTACAAGGTGCTGGAATACCTGATGCTGCACGCTGGCGAACTGGTATCCAAGGCGGACCTGACCGAGCACATCTATCAGCAGGACTTCGACCGCGATTCCAACGTGCTCGAAGTGTTCATTGGCCGATTGCGCCGCAAGCTGGATCCGGAAGGCACCCTCAAACCCATCGAGACGGTACGTGGCCGCGGCTACCGATTCGCCATCCCGCGCACCGACACCGACGACGAGTGACCACGTTGCAGCGCGTCGCCCGTTGTCACTGGCGGCGCGCGCGGCGATTGCCACGGGCTTCGTGTTGGCCGGGTTTCTCGGCCTGGTCGGCCTGACGCTGTCGCAGGCGGGCAAGCAGCGCGCCCTCAGCGCGCTGCATGATCGCCTGCAGAACTATGCGCTCGCGTACATCACCTACACCGACGCCAACCGCTTCGGCAAACTGTTGCCGCCGGACAAGGAGCCGGACCCGAACTTCTCGCGGCCCGGCTCGGGCTTGTATGCCGTCGCGGTTGGCGACAACGGTTACCACTGGGAATCGTCCTCGGCGATCGGGCGCGACTTTGCCTTCGTCACGCCCTTGCCGCCCGGGCAGAGCCGGTTTGTCGGTCCGGTGGATACGCGCATGGGCAAGCTGTACTACTACAGCTACGGCGTGGCGCTGGATTTGGAGGGCAAACCCTCGGTTGGTCTGACAGTGATGGTGGCGCAAACCGAGGATCAGCTCGAAGGCCAGAATGCCGTGTTTCGACGGACTCTGGGCATCTGGTTGTCGATTCTGGGCATGATGTTGATCGTGCTGCAGCTGTTGCTGCTGCGCTGGAGCCTCACGCCGCTGCGTCGGGTCGCCAGCGACATGGCGCGGGTCGAACGCGGCGACAGTGCACATCTGGACAGCCAGTATCCGCAGGAGCTGGTCGGGCTGACTGACCGCATCAACGCGTTCATCGACAACGAGCGCGAACAGCGCACGCGTTACCGTCATACCCTGGCCGATCTGGCGCACAGTCTGAAGACGCCGCTGGCGGTGATCCGCTCGCAGGTGGAATCGGCGATGGACCTGGACAGCGACGACGTCGCCCGGCGTACGGGGGTGCTCGCGCAAGTGCGGCGGATGGATGAACTGGTGGCGTACCAGCTCTCACGCGCCGCCACTTCCGGGCGTCAGACATTTGCCAGCGCGGTGCCCATCGCGGGGCATGCGGAAGACCTGGTACGCAGCCTGGAAAAGGTCTACGCCGCGAAAAACCTGCTGTGCGAGTTTGATATTGATGACGGCGCCGTGTTCTACGGCGAGCAGGGCGACCTGTTGGAGCTGATGGGCAATCTGCTGGAAAACGCGTTCAAGTGGGCTGGTCATCGCGTGTTGCTCGTGGTCAAACAGCGGCCAGTGCCGGGGCACGCGCGCGCGGCCCTGCGCATGAGCGTGGAGGATGACGGCCCGGGGATTGCCGCCGATCAGGTGGAAAAGGTCCTGCAGCGCGGGGTGCGTGGCGATGAACGCGTTCAGGGCCACGGCATTGGCCTGTCGATCGTGCAGGACATCGTGCATGCCTACCGTGGCGAGCTGGTCGTCGATCACTCACCGGAATTTGGCGGCGCGCGCTTCAGCGTGACCCTGGCGGCGACCTGACGACCGCACTTGCCGTGTATCCAGCTTTTGTCGCCAATGTCCGCGCAGGCGCCGAATGGCTACTGGATGGATCCGGGCAACAACGATTGCCAGCCGAGGTGTGGCTGATGCGGGCGGTTCGGTGCGGTCGGTGCACTGCCGCCGCGGTTACTGGTGCTGGATGTGCTGGCGGGGCTCTCCCCGCCGGTGTTGCGCTGGTCGCTGTCGCGGAGCACACCAAGCAGGTCGCTGCCGCCTTCGTGCACCGGGCCATCTTCCATGGCGGAGTGCGCGGAGCTGTCCACGTCCTGGCCTTCCCCGGTGGTTGCCGCCGACACGCCAATACTGGCGATGCACAGCGCGCAACCGATGAGCCAATAGGTGCAGTGCATGGAGATCCCGCTTCCTGAGGTGCAAACCCTGGATATCGGATCGTCGCAGAAATAGTGGTGTGATGCCAGTGGTGTGCACGGTACCGACGCACGTGATCGCCTGCGGTCCGCTCAGCCAAGCTAGAATTCGGCAATGACCCGGTACCTGCTTGCCAACCAGCCATCGCCTGCGGCGGTGCGCGCAGCGTGATCCCCACTCGTCCGCCGCCGATGTTGCTGGCGCTGGCTGCCGGTGCGCCGGTATCCGGGGCCAACGTGGCTGTGGCCACCGGCGCGACGCGCGCTGCGGTGTGCAAACAGGTTGCAGCGTTGCGCGCACGCGGGCTGCCGATCCTGCCGCACGGCCGGGCCGGGTATCAGTTGCCGTGGCCATTGCAGTTGCTCGACGGTGCCCGGATCCGCGCGGGGTTGCCGGACGCGCTGGTTAATCAGCTCGGGGCATTGGAAGTGCACTGGGAGCTTGACTCCACCTCCACCGAATTGCAGCGCCGCGCGGGCGATGCGCCGGACCTGAGCATAGTGCTGGCCGAGACGCAGACCGCCGGCCGCGGTCGGCGTGGCCGCCAGTGGTTGTCACCGCCGGGAATGAATCTGTATGTGTCCTGCCTGAAGCGTTTCGATCACGGCTTTGCGGCGCTGGCCGGGTTGTCGCTGGCAGTGGGCACCATGCTGTTGCGTGCGCTGGCCACGCTGGAGATCACCGGTGCCGGCCTGAAGTGGCCCAATGATGTGCTCACGCGTGGCACGCGCCAGCCTGGTGGCAAGCTGGCCGGCATTCTGGTCGAGCTTGGTGGTGACTATCAGGGGCCGTGCACGGCAGTGATCGGGGTCGGGCTCAACTTGTGCCTGACGCCGGCGTTGCGCGCACAGGCCGGACAGCCGGTCTGCGATCTGGCCACGTTGAACGGCGGTACGCCGCCGGATCGCAACCGCGTTGCGGCCACGCTCATTGCCGCGCTGATCGGGGGCCTGCGTCAATTCGAACGTGAAGGTTTTGCCGGCTTCGGCGCCGATTACGCGCGACATGATGTATTGCGCGACCAGACGGTGCGCGTCAGCGGAGCATTCGGTTCTTTCGATGGCGTGGGCGCCGGAGTTGACGAGCGCGGTGCGCTGCGTGTGCGGTTGGCCGACGGCAGCATGCGCGTCGTGGACAGCGCCGACGTCACGGTACGCCGCCAATGATGCTGTTGCTTGACCTGGGCAATTCGCGGCTGAAGTGGGCACTCGCTGCACAGCATCCTGGCCCCTGGCTGGCGCAGGGCGCCCTGGGCTGGGATGCGGATTTGCCAGCACAGCTGCAACTGGCGTGGGCACAGCATCCGCCGGTGCAAGCGGTCGTGGCCGCATCCGTGGTCGATGCGGCGCGCGAGTCGCTGGTGGCGGCGGCCGTGGCCGGCAAGTTCGGTGCTGCGCCGCGTTGGGTGCGCACCCCCACCAGCGCCTGTGGCGTGCGCAACGCTTACGGCGAGCCGCAGCGACTGGGCGTGGATCGCTTCCTGGCCATGCTGGCGGCCCATGCGGCAGGGTACGCGCCGTGCGTGCTGGCGGGCGCTGGTACGGCACTTACGCTGGATGCGCTGACCGTCGACGGCCAACATCTGGGTGGGCTGATTGCGCCCGGTGTGCAATTGATGCAGCGTTCGCTCGGCGTCGCGACCGTGCATGCGCGAACGGAGCAAGCCGGCGACATTGTCGACGTGGCGCGCAACACCGCCGATGCGGTGACCTCCGGTTGCTGGCATGCCGCGGCGGCGCTGATTGAACGTTTTGTCGAGCGCATGGGTCCGGCCCTGGGTGGCGCACCGACACTG
>DAITPL010000027.1:0-12724 GCA_036833615.1 Rhodanobacter sp. | reverse complement strand
GTGGACGCGAGCCCGGCCAGTGACACGGGGGTGCCCACTCTGCGCCTGCTTTCGGAGTTGCCACCAGTCGCGGCAACCGCAACCCCTGCCACGTCGGCGCCTGCCGATCCGGCTACCTCCAGCGGGTTGCGTTGTCTGGCGCTTGGCCCCTTCGCCACGCCGCAAGGCATGCGCAACGCGCGCCAGCTGCTGGCGGCGCAGGCGATGCGGACGCGGGCGCGGCAGGAACTGGTCGCGCGTGGCAGCAGCTGGTGGGTGTACCTGCCGGCTGCCGCGAACCGCGCGCAGGCACTGGCAAGCGCGCGCCAACTCGCCAGCCGGCACATCAGCGATTATTTTGTGGTCAGCTCGGGTGACCGGCCCAACAGTGTGTCGTTGGGTGTGTTCAAGGATCCCGCCAACGCCCATCGGCGGCGCGACGAAGTGGTTGCCGCCGGGTTCCCTGCGCAGCTTGAGGAGCGCGTGGAGCGCACGCCCGAGTATTGGCTGGACATGGTGGTTGCCACCGGAACCCGCGTGGACTGGGCTGCAGTGCCGACGCGTGCGATCCGCGCGCACAGTATTGGTTGCTTCTAGGAAGGCTCGTGACGCGCTGCAAGCAGCGCGCGGCATCCTGCTAGAATCGCCCACCATCGCCGGCATAGCTCAGTTGGTAGAGCAACTGATTTGTAATCAGTAGGTCGGGGGTTCGACTCCCTCTGCCGGCACCAATAGAATCGATAGACTGCACACGAACGTGATGGGCTGATTCCGCAAATGTCCGCAGATGGCAGGGGCGGTCGCGCAAGGATTCAATGTCCAGGTTCAACGCCTTGGGCGCAGCGGGCATTCGCCCATTGCATCGCGTTCAGGCCAGCAAAACGATCTTTGACCATTGCGCGTCCGTGGGCGATTCCGGACTCAGAGCCGCGCACGCGGTCGAAGCCTTCCAGCGCCGTTTGCAGCAGCCAGCGCCCGACATCGTCGGCAGTATTCCTTCGATTGGGGTGGTGTCCGCGACGATCGCTGTTGAGATCGGCCGTACCCCTTTGGTATGCATCATGTCTCTCTGACCGCCATTGCGGGCGGCACAGGCCACGCATCAGTTTCAGCAAGCCGGCTTGACGTTCTGCAGATCGTCGCTGGTGTAGGGCAGCGTTTGCACGCTCTTGATGGCTGGCAATCACTGGCGCAGCGCAGTCAGCCTTGGTGGGGATGACCACTGCCGGTTTTCCTTACACCTGAAGCTATCCATCATAATTCCATAGAAAACATGAATATGCGTCAGGCTTGGCGGTCTTCGCTGGCAGTTGGTCTGTCGACATACCTTACAAAATCACTTGGCTTGGAAAATATAATTGTTTAGTAAATCAAAGAGTTATGCCACGGCATGACATGTGCATCGAACTACGTGTTGGTTGGACGTGTCCGCCGCCGCCATGCGCCGCAGCCACCGACACCTCGACCGCCATGGAGACATCGTCGTGAAACTTGCCAACAGCTTGTTCATCATCGTCGCACTCGCCCTTCCGTCGCTGGCTTTTGCCTTGCCGGTCAACCTGAGCTCTCCTTTCTCGGTTTTCAGTGATGCCGTGGGCGGGACGGACGTGGTCTATTCCCCCGCGGGCACGGCTTCGCAAGTCCGATGGGGAGATCCAACGGGCAAATTTGGAACGGGCGATGATTTCAAAAGCGGGCTCGGGTTCGACATATTTACCGCGCCGATGGAGACGACTACGGGTACCGCGTTTGGCCTCGGCACGCTGAGTCACTTCAACTGGGAAGTCAAGAATGGTACTGCAGCGTCAGGGGTACAGCTCAGCTTCGGGTTTACCATAACGGACCCGAGCATCGGGCCCGTCAATTTCAACGTGCCCTTCGCCATTGACGAGACGGCCAACTCCGCACCCTGCGCGAGGAACCCTGTTCCGATACATAACTTCTGCCCGGACATCATCACGTTTTCAGGTGCGACGAGCACCCAGTCGTTTACCATCGGTGGAGTGGACTACACGCTTTTTCTCTTGGGCTTCGGGCCCGATCCAAGCGATATCCAGAGCGACTTTATTACCCAGGAGGGTGGCGTAAACACGACCCGGCTGTGGGCGAAGATTGACGTGACGATGCCACCTGTGGATGTGCCCGAGCCCAATGCGCTCCTGCTGCTGGCGTTCGGTCTGCTCGCACTGGGTGGTGCGGTGCAATTGCGCAGGAAACAAGACGAGGTCTGACCGCGCAACGGGTTACCCGACGCATGGTAGGGTTTGTCGATATGGCTTGAGCGCATTTGTCGTTCTTGACGTTGATTCTGGATCCGGCTTTCATTCGTGAAAGCCGGATTTTTGTGGAAGGCGAATTTTCTGCTTTGCCCAGATCCCTGCAGGTACCGATATCGGCCAGCTTGGGTGTTGTGCGAACGAACCGATCGTGCCGTGTTCCCGCACAAACGTCGCCGCATGGGGGGCAGCGTCGGCGGTTTTCAGCGCCGGCAACCACCCCGTCCGCCCTGAATCGAAGTGGTGGTGGATTCCCTGCGATGCGATGCTGGGCTCGCAGTGCCAGCGGGGTGGAAGATGTGCCAAGTCGAACCAGACGTGCGGCTCGTGGCGTGGCATGTGTGTGCACCAAGCGCAGCACCAGGCGTTCAGTCGCATGGAATCAATCGCGCCTCATCCATTTCACACAGGGTGATGATGCCGTTGCGGGCGCTGAACATACAGCGACGGCCGGCCATCGAGGTGGCATCACCCTGGCACACTACCGCGCGAACGTCAGCCGAAGGCGGGACGAGCATGGCGTCAGTGTGCCGCAACGAGGAAGACACGAGCCAACGCTGTGCACGCGCCGAATTCGGGTCACTGAACGTGGCGTTTGGCAGGGAACGCGAGGTGGTCGGTGACGCGCTTGAGACTGGAACCGCAACGGACTCGATGTGGTTCAAGGACTGTGAGTTCCCCGTAGCGCCCTTTGACGGTGCGAGCGGGGGGCATGCCATCTTGGCGAATTGTTCGTGAGGCAGCCCTGGAACTCTGTGAGTCAGATGAATGCCGCGTGCTGCAGCTTGGCGAAGTTTACGAGCCAGCTGTGGAAGAGTGCGGTCACTGTCGTGGCGACGACTGCCACCAGACGGGACCCGAACCGGCCTGAGCACGGATACCTGAAGGCGGAAGTTGTCGCGCCGGGCCGTGGCAAGGCAGGGGTCGTCACGGCAACCTGGAAGTCACGGCACACTTCGATCGATCCAGGGCGCAACAAAGCAACCTCCGTTGCCGAAGGTTGCTTGTCTGGGAGCTTGCCAGCTTCAGAACGAGCTGGGATTGCGGTCCTCATACCGGCGCCGACGCACGCCCACAAACAACCCGATCATGAGGGTACCGAGCCCGAACATGCCGAGCACCGACGGTTCCGGTACTACTACGTTGCACTGCTCGGTAGCGCCCTGGGCGCCATCTCCGTCGCCGCCGACGATCCAGCCGCTGCAGCCTTGGTCGCCGATGCCCTGAACATGCGCGACCGACAGCCAGCCCCCGACATTGGCATCGGTATTGGTAGCGAATGGTGAACCCCCCGTCAGGTCGCTGTCGAAGGTGATGCTGTAAATGGCCGTGTCACCGGCTCCAAACCGGTCGCCGGAATCCCAACCAAAGGCCAGATTCCAGCTGTTCCCGACTGGGCCGCCATTGAAAGTGTCGTCAAAAAGTGCACTATCGGCGCAGTTGTTTCCTCCGGTGCATTCAATACTCGAAATTCCGGTATCGAGGAAAAACGCCCAGCCAACCGCAGCATTCGGACTTTCGAGCCCCTGCACAAAGTCGGAACCACTCAGCCTGGAGGTCAACGTCAGGATGCCGGTACTCGAGGTGGTGTCCGAGGTGAAAGTGGCGGTCAGCCACGGCGCAGGTCCACTCGGCGTAGCGCCGGTGAAAACCGTATCGAGGTCTATGGTTGCCGCGATCGGGGTGGCGTACGTTGGCAGACTTGCGGCTGCCGCCAGACCTAACAACAGGGTGGGAATGATTTTCTTCATGGGGCTGACTCCGGGGGGGAAGTCGGGGAACCGGCGAGATGAGCAAGCCTGGAACCCCAGGGATGTGCTTTCAAACACCACTGAAGCATTCTCCGTGCCAAGTTGTATGTGGTTGATTCTTTTACATATTATTACTTGGTATATTGGGGAATACCAAAAAAACGTAAGGCTCCCCGACACTCGAGAATTGCGAAAACGCCGATGCTGGCCGATCAGTGCGCGCCACGCCTTGGGTTTCCGTAGAAATCGCTCGTGATCGAAACTTGTAAGAGTCTTCGACGCCCTTGGGCGGTGCGCAGGCCCGTTCGGCTTCCAGCCCGCTTGCCTTGACGCGACAAGCCATATTGCGGCCCGCAAATGTCAGTTTCGGACATCCTGTCACCGATGCAATGCGGGCCCGGGGCAGCGGGTAGCGACTGCCTGAGTCACTCGGAGCAAAGTCTGGCAACGGGTTTGGGAGGGGCGTGGCACTCCCGTTTCAGGTACGTGCGCATGCGATCTCCTGTCGCCACGCTTTGGCAGGTGGCGCGTGGTGCTGCTAGGATCGGCCAAGGGTTGTTTGGGGGCGACCAGGGGTAAGTCCACATGCACGTGTTTATTGCGCGCTCTGTGCTGACGCGGCGAATGATGTCGATCGCGAAAGGTTTTCTGGCCTTGGGGGTGCGTTCGCGCCGGCCGTCGGCGCCAAGGGATGGTGATCGCACGCTGGTTTTCTGGTTGGCTGATACCCATACACGGCGAGCCGACGAAGCAGCGCGGGGGCGCCGCACCAATCCGTAGTCGGGGTTCTGCTGTGCCGATGGGTGTCACGTGCGCCGCGGGTCGCGGTGTTTCCCTGGCCGTTGGTCGGCGCCGCCGCGTGCGACCGGCCGCAGCGAGGCAACTGCCGATCCGGTAGAATCAATGGCCTTCGAGCGCCGCCGCCGCGACGCGTTGACCGGCGCCAGCGCATGGCGCGCGCCGCCGTGAATCATAGCGAACGGCAGATGTGGTTGCTTTCGCAGCGCCATATGCGCAGGGTGCCGGAGCGGGCGCCTGGCGTGGTGACTAACAGGTAGATGATGATGGATCAGCAAACTGTTGCATTGATTGGCGTACCGACGGACATTGGCGCGGGTGCGCGCGGCGCATCCATGGGGCCGGCAGCGATGCGCGTGGCGGACCTGGCGGCGCAGCTGGGCAAGCGTGGGTTGACGGTCGTGGACCGCGGCAATCTGGCCGGTCCGCTCAATCCGTGGCTGCCGCCGGAGCAGGGCTACCGTCATCTGCAGGAAGTGATCGCGTGGAACGTGGCGACACATGCGGCCGTGTATCAGGAATTGGCGGCCGGGCGCCTGCCGATCATGCTTGGCGGTGATCATTGCCTGGGCATCGGCTCGATTTCCGCGGTGGCGAAGCATTGCCGCGCCACCGGCAAGCAGCTGCGTGTGTTGTGGCTCGATGCGCATACCGATTTCAACACGGCCGCGGCGACGCCGTCGGGCAACATTCACGGCATGCCGGTGGCGTGCCTGTGTGGCAACGGTCCGCAGGGCCTGATCGAGATTGGCGGACACACGCCCGCCATTACGCCGGACGTCGTGCGCTATATCGGCATTCGCTCGGTGGATGAGGGCGAGAAACGCCTAGTGCGCGAGGCACGGATGACGGTGTACGACATGCGCCGGATCGACGAGATCGGCATGCGTGCGGTGATGACCGAAGCGTTGGCCGGGGTCGATGCCAACACGCATCTGCATGTGAGTTTTGACGTGGACTTTCTCGATCCGCCGATTGCTCCGGGCGTCGGCACCACGGTGCGTGGTGGTCCGACTTATCGCGAGGCACAACTGTGCATGGAGATGATCGCCGACACCGGGCGCCTGGGCTCGCTGGACCTCGTGGAATTGAATCCGGCTTTCGACAAGTGCAACGCCACGGCAAAGGTGGCGGTGGATCTGATCGAGTCGCTGTTCGGCAAGTCCACGCTATTGCGCTGACGCCGTCTCACCGCACCCCACTCAAGCGAGCGCCATGCATACACGGGTACTGACCGGCATCACCACTACCGGTACGCCACATCTGGGCAATTACGTGGGCGCCATCCGGCCGGCGCTTGCCGCCAGTCGCCGCGACGATGTCGATGCGTTTTATTTCATGGCGGACTATCACGCGCTGATCAAGAGCAGTGACGCGGCGCGGATCGAGCGTTCGCGGCTGGAGATTGCTGCCACGTGGCTGGCGGCCGGACTTGATCCCGAGCGGGTCACGTTTTACCGGCAATCGGATATTCCCGAGATTCCCGAGTTGACCTGGTTCCTCACCTGTATCGCCTCCAAGGGGATGCTCAACCGTGCCCATGCATACAAGGCGGCGGTGGATCGCAACCTGGAAACCGGCGAGGATGCCGACGCCGGGGTGACCGCCGGCTTGTACCTGTACCCGGTGTTGATGGCTGCGGACATCCTGGCGTTCGATGCGAATCAGGTGCCGGTCGGCCGCGATCAGATCCAGCACATCGAGATGGCACGGGATCTGGCGCAGCGCTTCAATCATCTGCACGACCACGAATTTTTCGTCTTGCCCGAAGCCCTGATCGAGGAGCAGGTGGCCACGCTGCCCGGGCTGGACGGGCGCAAGATGTCCAAGAGTTATGACAACACCATTCCGCTGTTTGCCGGCGGCAGCAAGGCGTTGCGGGCGGCGATCATGCGTATCGTCACCGATTCGCGCCTGCCCGGCGAAGCGAAGGACCCGGATGATTGCGCGCTGTTCACCATATACCGCGCGTTTGCTGACGCAGCCGAGACGGCGGCGTTCCGGCAGGCGTTGCTGGACGGCATCAGTTGGGGCGATGCGAAGCAGGCGCTGTACGAGCGTGTCGAAACCGACGTGGCGCCAATGCGCGAACGCTACGCGGCGTTCATGGCCAATCCACCGGCGATCGAGGCGATTCTGCAGCAGGGCGCGCGCAAGGCCCGTGCGATTGCCACGCCAAAAATTGCCGCCTTGCGCGCCGTGCTGGGGTTGACTGCATTTCATGCGGCGACGGTGCCGGGTGGGAGACGGCGGCCGCAGGCAGCGCGACCAGGCAAGTTGCCGCGCTTCGCCAGCTTTCGGGACACCGAAGGCAGCTTCCGTTTTCGCCTGTTGTCGGCGCAGGGCGAAGAATTGCTGTTGTCGATGGCGTTTGCCGAACCCAAGGCCGCCGGCGCGTTGCAGCAGCGCCTCAAGACCCAAGGCGCGACTGCGGCGGTGTGGCAGCGGCGACCGCTGGCGGTGGCGCTCGAGCTGGACGGCCAGGTAGTAGCCTGCACGCCGGAGTACGCGAATACCGCCGCGCGCGATGACGCATTTCAGCGCCTGCGCGAGGCGCTGGATCAGCTGGCTGCGCACGCGTGACGGGTCGCGTCGACCCACGGAGTAACTGAATGTTGCGCTATCTCGCCATTTTGCTGCTGGCGCCGTTGTGGCTGATCTTGTGCTGGGGATATTGGGCGTATCCAAAAAACCTGCCAGCGACATCGGGTCGGCGCATTTTTGATTTCGTGATGTTGTTGCTGGCGTTGCTCGCGGCGGTGCAGGGCACGCTGTTCGGCTTCGACCGCGCCATGCTGCCCGTGGCCAATGAGTTCGGCCGCGTCAACGGCGCCATCTGGCAACAGGTGCAACCGGCGTTGTACGGCTACGGCGCCTTTACCGTGGTGCTCGTGCTGGCGCTGGTGTTGCGCTACGGAATCTGGGGGCGTCGTCGTTGATTTGCGTTGGGCGAGGCGCTGCTGTTTGCAACGTGCCGGCGCGGTTGTGCTGACGGTTTTGCCCGGTGCCTCAGGTGGGTGTTGAAAGCCGGCGGGCAGTGCCCGCCCCACGCAGCGGAGGGCCGGTCGCTGTTGCAGGGCGGGCCCGGCCGCCGCGGTTGACTGCCAGTGCCGGCGCGAACCGGTGCGCCGCGACCAATCGCCATACCTGTTGTCCGCAAGGCATGGCGTGACGTTTGGCTGTCGCTCACGGCTAAACCCTGCGGGCATGCTGTGCATCTGTCCCCTGTGGCGAGTCGGTCGCCGCGTCGCGCCGTCCTGCGCAATTACCGTGGAAACCTTTGACGTGCGCGTAACCTGTTTGTTGTTGGTAGTACTGTCCGCGTTGTCGGCGCCCGCCCTGGCGGTCGATATCGATGGCCGCATCGATCCGCTGGAGTGGAAGGGTGCGCGGCACATTACCGATTTCCGGCAAACCCAGCCGCTCAATGGCAAGCCGGCCTCGCTGCACACCGAGGCCTGGATCCTGGCTACGCCGGAAGGCCTTGCGGTGGCGTTCCGTTGCGACCAGCCCGCGGCGGTGCCGCGCACGCGGCAACGCGTGCAGCGCGATTTCGAGGAGCAGGTCGACCGGGTCAACCTGATGGTCGACTTCGACGGCAACGGACGCACCGGCTATGACTTCGTGGTCAGCTCCACCGGCGGTATCAACGACGCTGTTGTCACCAACGAGAACCAGTTCAACAAGGATTGGGACGGCAACTGGCTGCATGCGGTGAGCGAGGATGCGGCCGGCTGGTCGGTGGAGATCCTGATTCCGTGGTACATCGCGCCGATGCACACCGCGCGCGCTGGCAAGCGCACGCTCGGCATCTATCTCGATCGCGTGACCGGCTCGACCGGCGAACGCGCCTCGTGGCCGATGGCCAGCTTCATGCGTCCGCGCTTCCTGTCTGCCTTCAGCCCGGTCGAGGTGCCGGCTTACAACCAGTCGTTGCTGGCGATCACGCCATATGCGTCGGGGTTGTACGACAACGTGCGCGGCCGTAGCCACTTCCAGGAAGGTGCCGACATCCTGTGGAAGCCGAGCGGTCAATTCCAGCTGACTGCAGCGCTGAACCCGGATTTCGGCCAGGTCGAGAGCGATGACCTGGTGGTCAATTTCGGCGCCACCGAAACCTTTGTCAGCGACAAGCGGCCGTTCTTCACCGAGAACCAGGGCATCTTCGATTTTGGCCTGCTGGATGACAACAGCCAGCTGATCTACACGCGCCGCGTGGGTGGGCCAGCCGACGACGGCCACGGCGCCGCCAACATCAACGCGGCGGCAAAGCTCAACGGCAGTTTCGGCGGTACCAGCTACGGCGTGCTGGCCGCGGACGAGGACGGCGCAGCCGGACGCCGGTTCGGCGCGGCACGCGTTACCCATGACTTCGGCTCCCAGAGCCTGGGCATGTTGCTGACCCGGGTCGATCGACCGTGGCTGGATCGCGCGGCGACGGTGCTGGGCATCGATCATCACTGGCACCCGACACCGGGAATCACCATCGCGACCAACCTGGTCGGCAGCGACATCCGGCAGCCTGGCACGCGCACCCGCGACAGTGGCGCGACCGTGCTGGCGGATTACGAGATGGGCAATGGCTGGCGCCAGCAATGGCTGGGCATGCATTTCGGCGATCAGTTGCAGATCAACGATTTCGGCTATCTCGCCCGCAACAACTTCAATTACGCGCATTGGGAAGTACGCAAGCGCAACACGGCGCTGCCGGACGACTCCGCCTACAGTGCGCACGACTGGCGCGTGCGCATCGACGCGCTGGACAACGACCATGGCCTGCGCCTGCGCCGCCAGCTGCGCATCAGGCGCAGCAGCGACTTGCGCAACGGCGCCAGCGAAGATGCGCAGATCAATATCAACAGCGCTGGCTGGGATGATCTGCTCACGCGCGGACACGGTGCGTTGTTCCTGCCGCCGTCGCTGGATTTCTTCTACGAACGGATCAGCCCGCGCCATGGCGACTGGGCGTTCAAGCTGGAGACGGAAATCCTCAGCGGCGGGCTCAGCGGCAACCGCCGGATCGGCTACGACATCAAGTTCACCCCGACCTATTTCATCAGCGATGCGTTCAGCGTGTATGCCGGACCGTATTACGAGCACATTCCAGACTGGCTGGTATGGCAGCACGACAACCTGATCGGCCGATTTGACGAACACGCGCTGCAGCTCGAGGCCGGCTTCGACTGGAGCATCGACAGCCGTCAGGAGTTGCGTCTGAAGCTGCAGGCCATCGGCCTGGATGCGCGCCAGCGTGGCGGCTACCGCGTGGGAGACAACGGTCGCGCCGTCGCCACGGCGGAACCCGTCGCTGATTTCAGCGTGCGCAATCTCGGCGTACAGCTGCGCTATCGCTACGAACTGGCGCCATTGTCCTATCTGTATGTGGTGTATGGTCGCGGCGGCTACGCGTTGGACGGCTATACGCACGACGCCAGCAATGTGTTCGGCAACAGCTTTACGTTGCGCGATGACGAGCAACTGTTGATCAAACTGAGTTACCGCTTCGACATCTGAGGCGGAGCGTCAGTCCCAGCAGTTGAGGTGTGGCCCAAACGTCTTGCGTTGTGGCTGCACCACGCAGAACCGCTGGCCGCTGGGTGCTGCCATCACCCACCAACGCTCGCGCACGAAGGCCACGCGGAGGGCGCCAAGCCGTTCCAGCCGGGCCACCTCCGCGTCGAGATCGTCGGTCTCGATGTCCAGATGCACGCGGCTGGGGTGGGTCACCTTTTGCAGCAGGATGATCGGTTCGTCAGCGGCGGTTTGCAGCTCGGCGTATTTGCCGTCGCCGTCCTGGTCGGGGTTGGCGAGCGGTTTGCCGAGCGCCTGGCTCCAGAAGGTGCTGGCCGGGTCGAGATCGTCCACCTGGCAGTCGATGACCACGGTACTGAGGCGGCTGTGATGCATGGCGGGTCTCCGGTGGAAAATCCAGGACGGCAGTGTGCCTGATCGCGCGTCGATCCGGCGGAATGCGAGAATGCGCCGATGCTCCCGCTCAAGTACCTCCAGGCGTATCCCGCCACCTTGCAGGACAAGGTGGGCCAGCTGATTGCGCAGGGGCGGTTGGGTGAGCACCTGGCCCAGCGCTATCCGGCGCGGCACGACGTGCAGAGCGACAAGGCGCTGTACGCCTACACCATGGAGCTGAAACAGCGGCATCTGCGGAGTGCGCCGGGCATCGACAAGGTGTTGTACGACGCCAAACTCGACGTGGTGCGCCACGCGCTGGGCTTGCACACCGCGGTCTCGCGCGTGCAGGGCAGTCGGCTCAAGGCGAAAAAGGAGATTCGGGTGGCCGCACTGTTCAAGGCGGCGGCGCCGGAGTTTCTGCAGATGATCGTGGTGCACGAGCTGGCGCACTTGAAGGAAGCCGAGCACAACAAGGCGTTCTATCAGCTGTGCCGGCACATGTTGCCGGACTATCACCAGCTGGAGTTCGATCTGCGGGTGTACCTGACCTGGCGCGACTTGGCGCCGAACGCATGAGCGGGGTGGTCACGGCGACGGTCCGCCGGGTGCTTGCGTCCCGCCGTTGGGACGGGTTCAATGTACGGGGCGGGCGATGCCGTTCCTGGCGGCAGGTTGAAGCAATCCGCGTTGCACGACTGCAGCCAGGTGGTGGTTCGAGGCATCTTGGGGGTGGATGATGGATAACTCGGCGCTACAGAAATATCTGCTGCGGTTGTTTGCGCACCACGAAGTCGGGTTGGCGCCGGGCAAGGATGGTTGGTTGTTCACCCGCGGGAGCTACCCGGCCATCCGGGCGTCCTGGCACGCGGGCACCGATGACGGCGTGGGGCGCCTGGACATCGACGTGGCACTCGATGCGGAGCGTCGCATTGAAGAAAGTTTCGCCGGCATGGGCGGCGGCGAGGCCGGCTGCCGCGATGCGCTGCGCGCGTTTGAGCGCAACTTGTTTTACGTCTTGCTTGCGGCGTGCTGGCGCGTCACCGACGAGCGCAACCTGCGTACCGAGGCGTGGTCGATCGATACCCGGGTGTGGGACGCCTTCATTGGCCCGTTCACCCTGCGTGGCGATGAGGACGACGCCCTGCTCATACCCGCCGGCGCCATGGCGGCGGTGCGCGAAGCGTTCAAGCGCGAGCCGCTGACGGTGCAACTGCATTGGGTGCGGCTGGTCCACGGTTTTCGCGCCGACGCGCGCACGCGCACGGAGGTGTTCCTCGACAACGAGTCGTGGCCGACCGCCACTGCGGCGCTGGCCGACGTGGCGTGGCCCGTGCACGAGCGCGACTACACCGCCCGCTGCAGCGTGATGCTGGATGTACGCGATGATTGAAGTCGCCATCGTCTGTGGCGGGTATCGGGGCGGCGGCAAAAAACACAGGGCGCCCGCAGGCGCCCGCTGAACCGGATGCAGGCACGTGCCGGCGTTACTGCGGCAGGGCCAGATCGTCCAGCAACGCCTTGAGGAAGCGTGCCGCCTCGCCGCCAGTCGCCGCGCGGTGGTCAAAGGTCAGGCTGATCGGCAGGCGCCGATGCACTTCGATGCCGCCCATCACCGCCACCACATCGTGGCTGAGCTTGCCGGCACCGACAATGGCGACCGTCGGTGGCACCACGATGGGGGTGGCGTAGCGGCCGGCGAACATGCCGAAATTGGACAGGCTGATGGTGTACCCGGACAGTTCCGAAGCGGGGATGGTGCGGTCTTCCACCTGCGTGCGCAGGCGCTTGATCGCTGCGCGCACGCCAGCCGCATCGAGCACGTCGGCGTTGCGCAACGCGGGCACGAACAAGCCGTCTTCGGTATCCACGGCAATGCCCAGGTCCACCTGCGGGTGCTGCGTGCGGCTGAGGTTCTTGTCGTCAAACCATGCGTTCAACGCCGGCACGGCCTTGCAGGCGGCGACGATCGAGCGGACCAGGCGGGCGGTGATGTCCTGCTTGCCGATCCAG
>DAITPL010000026.1:0-29993 GCA_036833615.1 Rhodanobacter sp. | reverse complement strand
GGAGGGACCGGATTAACCCAGTGCCATAAGGCACGTAGCGAAAAGCCGGCGGGCACTGCCCGCTTTGCCAGACCGTCATCGCGTTTGCGTGGAGCAACGTCGGTGGCCGAAATCGACCACGCATGGGCTCAACAACCGATGTAGGGCGGGCACTGCCCGCCGCACGCACATCCCGCGCGCTGACATGGCTAAAGGCCGGCGGGCGGTGCCCGCCCTACGGAGCTTTCGCTGCCATCGCCGGGGCAATGCCGCCCCGCCGGACCGTCATCGAGTTTGCGGGAGGGGGCAACGTCGGCGATAGAAATCGACCACGCATGGGCTCAACAACCGATGTAGGGCGGGCACTGCCCGCCGCACGCTCGGCCCGCGCGTGACATGGCGAAAAGCCGGCGGGCATTGCCCGCCCTACGGAGCTTCGCAGCCATCGCCAGCGGGCAGTGCCCGCCGTATGGGGCTTTGGCCGCCATCGCCAGCGAGTAATGCCCGCCCTGCGGGCCAGTTGCGCCTCGGTGGTCGCGACCAGCGCGCAGCCACGCATTGTCCAGGCTGATGGTTGCCGTCACAATCATAGTCGGTGGCTATCGAACAACCCGGACTGTCCATGAATCTGCGCGATCTGCATTACCTGGTGGCACTGGCCGAGCATCGGCATTTCGGGCGCGCCGCAGATGCCTGTTTCGTCAGCCAGCCCACCTTGTCCACCCAGATCAGGAAGCTGGAAGCAGAGCTTGGAGTCACGCTGGTCGAGCGCACGCCAGGCAAAATCCTGTTGACCGAGACCGGGCGCGAGATCACCCGCCGCGCGCGCGCCGTGCTGGCCGAAGTCGACGAGATCAAGGCGATCGCGCAGCGCACGCGTGACCCGGAAGCCGGCACGCTGCGCCTCGGCATCTTTCCCACCTTGGGTCCGTATCTGCTGCCGCATGTGATCCCGCTGCTGCGCAAGCGCTTCCCGCGGCTCGAACTGCTACTGACCGAGGAGAAAACCGAACACGTGCTGCGCATGCTGCGCGAAGGCGCACTGGATGCCGGCATCGTCGCCCTGCCCGTGCACGAGGACAGTCTGCACGCCGAATTCCTGTTCGAGGAGCCGTTCGTGCTGGCGGTACCGGACAATCATGCACTGGCCACGCGCCAGACCCGGCTGAAACTTTCCGACCTGGAGAACGAACACCTGTTGTTGCTTGAGGACGGCCATTGCCTGCGCGACCAGGCACTGGAGGTATGCCAGCTGGCCGGTGCCAGCGAGAAGAGCGGTTTTCGCGCCACCAGTCTGGAAACCCTGCGCCAGATGGTGGCGGCCAACGTCGGGATCACCCTGCTCCCGACCCTGGCGATCAAACCGCCGATCGCCGGCACCGACAACGTGCACCTGGTGGAATTCGCCGGGCACCCACCGAGCCGGCGTATCGCCATGGTATGGCGCAAGAGCGCGTCCATGTCGGCGTTTCTAAAGCGGCTGGCGAAGGTGTTTCATGAGCTGCCGGCCGAGTTGTTCGTACCCGGCCTCGGTCCTGCCAAACCCGCACGGCGTGCGCGGGGTGGCCAGCGGGCGCGCATCAAGTGAGCTTGGTGCCGCCCGAACTCCCGCAGCCCACCACGCGTAGCTGGGCCTGACCCGTGCGCCGCGGCCTGCTCGTGGTGCTGGCGCTGTTGCTTGGCTGGGGCGCGGTGGCCAGCTGGCAGCAACGGGCGCTGAAGCCGCCACCGGGGATACTCGCCCCCGACGTGCCAGGCCAAACTGATATTGCCCGCGGCGCACGGCTGCAACGCGGCGATATCACGCTGACCACCCGCGCCCAGTTCGACTTGACCGCCCGCGTGCTGTCGCGCAGCGACTACCACTGGGATGCCGGTGCGGCGCTGGCGCCGGTCGACCTTGCGCTGGGCTGGGGGCGCATGTCCGACAGCGCCGTGCTGGCCGGCATCCAGATCAACCAGTCCGCGCGGTTTTATCACTGGCACGTCAAGACGTTTCCCATTCCGCAACGGGAGATCGAAACGTCCAGCGCGAACATGCACCTGATTCCTGCCAACTCCGCGGTCAAGCGCGCGATCAAGCGCGTGCGTCCGGGCCAGGTCGTGCGCCTGCAGGGTTTGCTGGTCGACGCCCGCCGCGCCGACGGCTGGTACTGGAACACTTCGATGACGCGCGCCGACACCGGTGCTGGCGCGTGCGAGCTGATCTATGTGGAGAGCCTGCAACCAGCTGCCGCACGTTGACCCGGTCCAACCCATTCCGATGCCCTCAGCGCGACCATCGTGGCCGCGCGCGCCAATGGCCGCTCGGCCTCAGCACGGGATCGTCAGCGGGCCATCACTCGCATCCCGGGGTTCGTCGATCGCCACGCGGGCTTCGCTCAGCTGCGCTTCGACTTCGCGCACGATGGCGCTGGCGGCCGGCACGCTGGAATCGGGCACCATGACCGCAATGTAATCCATCGCCGGCAACTGACCGACCGCGCCAGTGAGGTACTCGCCGGAGATGAACGCGGGGATCTCCGCATGCTCCAGTGCATCCTTCACCAGATGGGCGTCGAACAGGTTTTCTGCGCGATAGATGATGTGCATGTGCCCACGCTAACCTGCCCGGCAGCGGACAGCAAGCACCTGCGCGAGCCATGGGTCGAGCAGTTAAACTGCGCATTCTGCCTACCGTTGCGAGTTTTGCCCGATGTCGACCGAAATCCCCGCCGCTGCACCAGAGCCGGCGACCACCTCCACGCATCAGGATTTCATCCGGCAGATCGTGCGCGATGACCTGGCCGCGGGCAGGCACACGGCGATCCATACGCGTTTTCCGCCCGAACCCAACGGCTACCTGCACATCGGTCACGCCAAGGCCATCTGTCTGAGTTTCGGCATTGCCGCGGAGTTCGACGGCTGGTGCAACCTGCGCCTGGACGACACCAATCCGGGCAAGGAAGACCCGGAATTCGTCGAAGGTATCAAGGATGACGTGCGTTGGCTCGGCTTCCAGTGGCACGAGCTGCGCCATGCCTCGGATTACTTCGAGGTGTTCTACCGTGCCGCGTGCAAGCTGATCGAAGATGGCGTGGCGTATGTGGACGACCTCGACGCCGACCAGATGCGCCAGTATCGCGGCACGCTGACGGAAGCCGGGCGCAACTCGCCGCATCGCGAGCGCAGCGTGGCCGAGAATCTCGACCTGTTCCAGCGCATGCGCGCGGGCGAATTTGCCGATGGCAGCAAGACGCTGCGCGCGAAGATCGACATGGCCGCCGGCAACATCAACCTGCGCGATCCGGCGCTTTATCGCATCCGCAAGGTCAGCCACCAGAACACCGGCGATGCCTGGCCGATCTATCCAATGTACGACTACGCGCACAGCCTGTCCGACGCGCTGGAAGGCATCACCCACTCGCTGTGCACGCTGGAGTTCGAGGACCACCGCCCGCTGTATGACTGGTGTGTCGATCACGTGGACCTGCCGCACCATCCCGAGCTGTGGCAGCCACTGCTCGCTGCCGGCTTGCCGACGCAGCCGGCCAAGCCGCGACAGATCGAGTTCTCACGCCTCAACCTCTCTTACTGCATCACCAGCAAGCGCAAGCTGGCGCAGCTGGTGGCCGAGCATTACGTGGACGGTTGGGACGATCCGCGCATGAACACCTTGCGCGGCCTGCGCCGGCGTGGCTTTACCGCGGCCGGATTGCGCCTGCTGATTGACCGCGTTGGCGTGAGCAAGCAAAACAGCGTGATCGACTACGCCGTACTGGAAGGCTGCATTCGCGAGGATCTGGACGCCACTTCAGCGCGACGCATGGCGGTGCTGGATCCCTTGAGAGTGGTCATCACCAACCTGCCGGAAGGGCATGAGGAAACCCTGCAGTTTCCCAATCACCCCAAAGACGCCAGCTTTGGCATGCGCGACGTGCCATTTGCGCGTGAAGTATGGATCGAACGCGAGGATTTCGCCGAAGTGCCGCCCAAGGGTTTCCATCGCCTGAAACCTGATGGCGAAGTACGGCTGCGCGGCGTCGGCATCATCAAGTGTACGCAGCTCATCAAGGATGCCGACGGCGAGCTGACCGCGCTGCACTGCACACTCGATCCGACCAGCCGCCACGGTTTGCCCGGCGCGGAGCGCAAGGTGAAGGGCACCCTGCACTGGGTCAGCGCCCGGCACGCGGTGGCGGCCGAAGTACGTCTGTACGATCGGCTGTTCACCGCGGCATCACCCGGGAACGATGAAGACGGCGGGGACTGGTTGGCGCACATCAATCCGCAAGCCAAGCAAGTGGTGCGTGCGTGGCTGGAACCCGGTGCGGCCAGCGTCGCACCCGAACAACGTTTCCAGTTCGAGCGACTGGGGTATTTCGTCGCCGACCGCGTCGATCATCGCCCCGACGCGCCGGTGTTCAACCGCACCGTGACCCTGCGTGACACCTGGACGCGCCCGGCCGGTCACTGACATGCTGCCACTGCAAATCCATCTCACGCTGCCACCGTGGATCAGCGATATCGCCGACGTCAACCAGCGTTACCAGAGCGACGAGGAACGTGTGGCCCTGGCCATCGAGCTGGCACGGAAAAACGTCGCGGAAAACGCCGGCGGCCCGTTTGGCGCCGCCGTGTTCAACAGCCACAGCGGCCGTCTGGTGGCGGTGGGGGTGAACCGCGTGGTGGCGCAGAACTGTTCGGTCGCGCACGCGGAAATGCTGGCCATCATGATCGCGCAGCAACGCCTGACCAGGTACCGCATGCACGCCGATGGCGGTCACTACGTGCTGGCTACCAGCGCACAACCATGCTGCCAGTGCTACGGCGCGATGATGTGGGCCGGCCTCGATGAACTGTTGATCGGCGCGCGTTCCGAAGATGTCGAGGAATTGACGGAATTCGACGAAGGCCCGTTGCCGGCAGACTGGATCGGCGAACTGGCGCGACGCAACATGGCGGTGCGACGCGACATCCTGCGCGATGAGGCACGTGCGGTGCTCGCCACTTACGGCACCAGCGGCGCATCCTATTGAATGCGCAACACGCGCCAGGTCGCCTGCGCGCTGCACTGCCATTGCTGGTGTTGGTGCTGATCGGCGTGGCGCTGTTCGCGTCCGGCGCGCTGGATTGGCTGAGCCCACATCGACTGCTGGCACACCAGGCGCAGTGGCATGCGCAGATCGCTGCGCACCCGTGGCTCAGTCGTGTCGCCTACATCGGCCTGCTCACGCTGACCATGGCCACCGGCATTCCGGGCAGCATCGTGGTGATTTTCGCCGGTGGTTTTGCCTTCGGCGTGGTCGACGGCACGCTGTGCTCTTCCGCCGGGCTGACCCTCGGTTCGCTGATCCTGTATTTCGCCAGCCGCCACGCGTTTGGTAACGGCACCCGGTCACCGCCGGCAATCGTCGCGCGGCTGCACCACGGCTTCGCCCATCACCCGGTCAGCTACACGCTGTTCCTGCGCTTCGTGCCCATCGTGCCATTCGGCGCGATGACCATTGCACTGGCGTGGTTGCGTTGCCCCTTGCTGCTGTTCCTTGGCGCCACCTGGCTTGGCGGTACCACCTCACTGATCTTTGAAACCTCAATCGGCGCGGGGTTGAGCGACGTGCTCAGCCACAGCCGCACACTGGGCCTGGAGTTGTTCCTGCGCCGCGAAATATTGCTGCCCATGGCAGCAATCGCGCTGCTGGCATTGTTGCCATTGTTGATCGAGCGCGTCATGCGCGGTCGCCGCGAGGCCACGGCGCGGGCGCTCCGCTTGAACCCGGGGGAGAATCACCCGCCGGCAGCGGCAAAAACTGGTGGGTCGTCCGGGATTCGAACCCGGGACCAATAGATTAAAAGTCTACTGCTCTACCGACTGAGCTAACGACCCGGCATGTGCAATGCAAGCCGACGATTTTACGGGCTGGCATGCAACCGCACAAGCAACGGCGACAGCTCACGCGTAGCGCGTGGGATCGACGAGGCCGGCTTCGGCGAAGCCTTGCGCGCGCAACAGGCACGCATCGCAATGGCGGCACGCGCGCCCTTCGGCATCCGCCTGATAACAGCTCACCGTGGCCGAGAAGTCCACGCCAAGGCGCTGCCCTTCGCGCGCGATGTCCGCCTTGCTCAGGCGCATCAGCGGCGTATGGATGCGAATATGCGCGCCCTCGACACCAGCCTTGGTGGCTACGTTCGCCAGCGTCTGGAACGCCTCGACAAATGCCGGGCGACAATCCGGATAACCCGAATAATCCACGGCGTTGACCCCGCACCAGATGTCCGCGCTGCCCAGGACTTCGGCCCAACCCAGGGCAATGGACAGCATGATCGTATTGCGCGCCGGCACATAGGTAACCGGGATCGCGTGGTCACCGTGGCGCTGTGCCGCATCCAGCGGCACGTCGATATCCGCCGTGAGCGCGGAGCCGCCAATGGCGCGCAGGTCGATGCTGACGATCTTGTGTTCCACCGCGCCCAGCATCGACGCCACGCGAGCGGACGCCGCCAACTCCGAACCGTGACGTTGCCCGTATGACACGCTCAACGCATGCACCGCATAACCTTGCTCACGCGCCAGGGCGAGCGTGACCGCCGAATCCATGCCGCCGGAAACCAGCACGACGGCCTTGCGCGAAACATCTTGAGACATGCCTTGCTCCCTTCAACGTGACCGGCAACCGACCACTGGCGCCACCGGCAACGCAGGCCGGCGCACGTAAAACACCATCGGGCGGTCAAAATGGGGAACGGCCGGCCCACACCCGACGCCCTTGCTTTCAGTGACCCGGGGCGTTGTCCCACAACAGCTTGTGCAGCTGCAATTGGAAGCGTACCGGCAATTTGTCGGCGAGTATCCACTCGGCCAGCTCACGCGGCGGCAGCGCACCGTACACCGGCGAAAACAACACGGCGCACCGCGCCGCCAGCGCGTGCTCGGCCAACATCGCACAGGCCCAGTCGTAATCCGCACGACTGGCGAGCACGATCTTGATTTGATCACGCGGCGACAAGTGCTCCAGATTGCTCCACAAGTTGCGTGCGCACTCCCCGGAACCGGGCGCCTTCAGATCCATCACCTTGCGCACCCGCGGGTCCACGGCGGCAACGTCCAGTGCACCGGAGGTTTCCAGCGACACCTCGTAGCCGCGATCACACAGTTCGCGCAGCAGGAGCAGGCAACGCTTCTGCGCCAGCGGCTCCCCGCCAGTGACACATACGTGCCGCGCGCCATAGGTGGCGACCTCGGTCAGCACGTCGTCGATGGCATGCCACTGCCCGCCGTGAAATGCGTATTCGGTATCGCACCACACGCAGCGCAGCGGGCAGCCGGTAAGCCGGATAAACACCGTGCGCCAACCCGCGGCATCGGCCTCACCCTGCAGTGAATGGAAGATCTCGGCAATGCGCAAGCGGCGCGACTCGCCAGCTTTTGCCGGCGCTGACGCCATCGGCAATTGGCCACGCTTCACCATGGCGTGCTCAACCCCGGTCGCAAGTACGGCAATTCGTTGCAGCAATACGTGCCGAGCCGCCGACACACCCGCAATGCCCACCGATGGAGGGCGCAAACACGAACAACACCACTCAATTGCTCGCGCGCGGAAGACGCTGCAGGCGTTCCTGCGCGAGGCTCGCCGCCCTGGATCCGGGGTACTTGCTGACCACCGCAGCCAGTGTCGCCCTGGCCTCTGCATCCTGCTTCAACTCAAGCTGGCTGTAGCCAACCTTGAGCAGCGCATCGGGAGCCTTTTCACTTTGCGGAAACTGGCTCAGCAAATGCTGGAATGATTCCAGCGCCACCGCATAATTGGTCGTGGCGTAATACGACTCGCCAAGCCAGTACCACGCATTCGGCGCCAGGGCGTGATCCGGATACTGCTGCACGAAAGCGCGGAACTCGCGCGCCGCATTGACATAATCGCCGGCCCGAATGGCCTTGAACGCCACATCGTAAGCCGCTTGCGCACCCGCGGTATCGCCCGCCGCGGCCGCATTGTCGGCTGTGTTGCCAGGCGCATTTACCGTTGCGGAAGGTGCCGGGCTGCTGCTGCCCTGGGCGCCACTTGCCGCCGCGCCAGCGCCACCGCCCTCGAGGCGTCCGAGACGCGAATCGAGATCGATGTACTGGGCCTTGTTCTTGTCCTCAAGCCCCTGCAGATGATGCTGCAGCTCCTCGAGTTGACCTTGCATTTGCCGCAGTTGTGACTGCAACTCCTGCATTTGATTGACCATGCCGGTGCCGCCCTGATCCTTGTTTTGCGCCTGCTGCTCCAGTCGCGTGACGCGATCGGCCAGACTCAAGCGCGAATCCTGGGCAAATACCGGAAACACAAACAGCACGGCGGACGCGATTGCGCCCACCATGCCGATCCTGGCCGATAAATGGTTAGCCAGTTGCTTCATGCTTACTGCGCCGTGTAGACGATCTCGACGCGACGGTTCTTGCTCCAGCAATCCTCGTTGTGCTCACGGCACACCGGCTTTTCCTTGCCATAGCTGATCACTTCGAGCTGGCTGGCCGAACCACCGTTCGCCTGCAGCGCGCTGGACACGGCATTGCCGCGACGCTCGCCGAGGCCGAGGTTGTACTCACGCGTACCGCGCTCGTCCGTATTGCCCTCAAGACGGATGTGTGAGGTCGGGCGATCCTGCAGGTACTTGGCGTGGCACGCCATGATCTGCTGGAACTCCGGCTTGATGTCGGACTTGTCAAAATCAAAATACACAACACGCTGACGCAAGCATGCATCGGTGTCGAGATCAGATGGCATGTACTTGCCATTCGACTCCGGAGCCTGGGTCTGCGTGACTTCCGGTGCGGGTGCTGGCGCCGGTTTCACTTCCTGTTTCTTGGAGCAAGCGGCCGCGCCTACGCAGAGCAGGGCGACCAAAGCGACGCGAACGGTCTTATTCATGGTGACGATCCTTACGAGTTGAGTTTCCGAAAAACGATGACGACTAGACGACTGGAATAACGGGACAGCAGCGCCGGTTAGCCGGCTGTTATTTTGCCACTTGCAGGGCCGACAGCGCACAACAAAGCGTCATCAACCCCACTGACAGCGGCGTTGCGTGGACGTCGCCATCGGTAACCGAATGACGCCAACGGCGCTCTTCGGGCCCAATCCATGGGCAAGGTGCCGCCGCACTTGCGTGCAGCGGCAGAAAAATCAACGTTGCCGATATGGCCCCCAGGCTGGCTCGCGCACATCGCCGTCGGAAAGCACGAGGCGCTGGCGAACCAGGCCGTCAGCCGATACCGCATACAACACACCGCGCCGTCCCTCGACGGCGGCGTACAACAGCATGCTGGCATTTGGAGCGAAACTCGGGGATTCATCAATCGGACCAGGCGAAAGCGGACGCACCTGCCCACCCAAGCCAAGATCCATAACAACGATACGATACACGTTCCCGTTGCCCTGCACCATCGCCAGTTGCTTGCCATCGTAGGTTACGGCAACGTTGGAATTGTTCTGGCCCTGGAAGCTGACACGTTGCCCGCTGCCACCAGTGACGGGGATCTGATAAATCTGCGGACGCCCCGAGCGATCGGAAGTGAAATAGATGCTTTGCCCATCCGGCGCCCAGACCGGTTCCGTATCAATCGCCAGATTATGTGTCAGCCGGATTTCCTTGCGACTGCCCACATCCAGCACGAACAACTCCAGATTGCCCACATACGACAGTGCAATTGCCAGCTTGGTGCCGTCCGGCGACCATGCGGGCGCACCGTTGATGCCCTTGGCATGGGCCGACACCAGCTGGCGCGAGCCGGTCGTGATGTCCTGTATATAGATGTTCGAATTGCCGCTTTCGAATGACACGTAGGCAATCTTCTTGCCATCCGGCGACCATGCCGGTGACAGCAGCGACTCCCTGGAACGCGCTACCACTTGCGGGTTGTAACCATCCGAATCAGCCACCAGCAGCGAATACGTGGTGTTGTTGCCCAGGCCCACGGCGGTGATATAGGCAATCCGCGTCCAGAACGCACCGCGTACGCCGGTGATCTTTTCGTAGATCTGGTCGGCGATCTGATGCGCGACCCCGCGCATGTCTCCCGCTGGCGCGGTAAATGCCTGTGCCAGCAAGCTCTGCGCCTTGTTCACATCCCACAACTCGTACTCGACGCGCAACATGCCGCCGCCCGCATCGCTGATGCGCCCGACCGTGATGTAATCCTGCTTGAGCAGACGCCACGTCGGGAACTTGATGTCCGTACCGCGCGCAGGAAATTCCACGATGTCGCTTTTGGCCAGCGAACGGAATTTGCCCGAGCGATTGAAATCGTTGCGAATGACATCGGCAATATCGGTGGCGGTTGGCGCACCACCAGCTTGCGCAAACGGCACCACGACGATTGGAGTTGCCGTCTTCAGCCCACCGACAATATCGACGTTGAGCGACTGCGCCAGCGCCGGATTGACCCACACCATGGCTGCGGCGAACAAAACCAGGACGAAGCTTGCATAGAATTTGCGCATGGACTGGATTATTGCGGCCTGAATGTGAAAGTTAAGGTGCGCTGAAACACGCTCTCGAAACCCTTGTACGGCAGTGGTTGCGCACGCAACACGGCATTTTCGATCGAACGCTTGCCCGCTTCGTCATAAGGGCAACTGGGATCGGCCTTGGCGCTCATCACGTCCCCGCCGGGCAATTGCACGATGTTCACCTTGCACGGCACATTGGGCATATTATCCGGACGCAGCCAGTTCGGCGTGACCGCATTCTGAATGGCCGCCAGATACTGATCGCGCAAATTCGTGTTTTCGCTGTTGTTGCCGCTCTGTCGCTGGGCCGCCGCAGGCAGGTCGGGCTGACCGTCGTCCTGCGCGTTTTTCAAATCCTCCATCTGTTGCCTGGCTTGTTTGGCCCTGCTGTCGAGCTTCTGGGTCTGCCGGGATGCGGCGTCCATCTTCGCAAACAGCTCATTGAGCTGCTTCTGTTTTTCCTCTTTCTGTTTGGCCGCCTTCGCGTCCAGCTCGGATTGTCGCTGCCGCTGCTTCTCTTCCTGCAGCTGCCTGGCATCCTCGGCTTTCTGCGCCGCGTCCTCGACCACCTTTTCCTGATCCTTCACGTCCGGATGCTCGGGAGGCGGCGGCAATGTCTTGGGTTGGGGTACCTCTTCCTGTGGTTTCGGCGGTGGCACGGCCGGTGGGGGCGGCACGGTATTGGGTACCGGCTTGACCTTGACCGCCTTCGGCGGCGGGCTGCCGGTGGGGCCAATCAGCGTGGCCTCGATAATCGGACCCTGCAGCTCCAAGGGCGTGGAGCACGCGATCGGATTCCACGCGGAGGGCAGCCCCAGCGCGTCAAACACCTCCTCGAAACTCGCGCACGGCAAGGTCGCGAGGAACAGAAACCCCACGATACCCAAGTGCAGAATGGCGGACAGGACAACCGCTTTGGGCGTCCCTCTACTTTCGTCCATGGGACGCGCTCTTGCCCTGCTCCGGTTGCCCCATCAAGCCGACTTTGGCGACGCCCGCCTGCTGCAGATCGGCCAGGACATTGAACACGCCGCCGTAGCTGCCGCGCTCGTCGCCACCCACCAGCACGTTGACCTCCGGATTCGTGCGCACAAACGCACCAACCTTCAACTTCAGCGCGTCGGCATCGAGGCGTTCCTTCTCCGCCCCGGGCAGCGTGAGGTACAGCTGGCCGTCCTGCAGCACGGAGATCAGCACCGGATCCTTCTTCTGCTGGAGCGATTTGGCATCGGCCTGCGGCAGCTGTACGTCGACGTTGGAATTCATCATTGGCGTGGTCACCATGAAGATGATCAGCAACACCAGCATCACGTCGATGTACGGCACGACGTTGATCTCGGACTTGAGTTTGAAGCGCTTCTGGCGCCGCGCGGTTGGCATGGTGGTGTCCCCGCTCAGGCGGCGTCGTCGGTCTGGATCTGCCGCTGCAGCACCGAGGAAAACTCCTCCTGGAACACGTCGTAGCGCGAGGCGATGCGCTCGACCTTGTTGGCGTAGCGGTTGTATGCCCATTGGGCGGGAATGGCGGCGAACAAGCCCATCGCGGTGGCGATCAGTGCTTCGGAAATATGCGGGGCGACCACGGCAATGGTGACGTCCTTCATTTCGCCCAGGCCCTGAAACGCACCCATGATGCCCCACACCGTGCCGAACAGGCCGATGTACGGGCTGATCGAGCCGACGTTGGCGAGAAACTCCAGGTTGCGTTCGAGCAGCCCGATCTCGCGGGTAACGGTTACCTGCATGGCCCGCTCGGTGCCTTCGATCACGCTGCGCGTGTCGTGGGTCTTGCGCTGGCGCTGGCGGGCGAATTCGCGAAATCCGGATTCAAAAATGGTTTCAATGCCGCCATTGCCGGCACCGCGATTGGTGACCTCGCGGAACAACTGCGCCAGATCACCGCCGGACCAGAAACGCTCCTCGAACTGTTCGGCGCTTTCCAGCGCGGCGTTGGTCTGCGTGTACTTGCGCACGATGATCACCCACGACAGGAACGAAAACACCAGCAGGATCGCCAGCACCAGCAATACCGGCACACTCGACTGGCCGATCAGGGTAAATACGTTCAGTCCACTGTTCATTGCTTGCAGGTACTCCGCCGGGGATCGGGTTGTCAGTGCAGATCAGCGTCTTGCCGCACGATCAGCTCAGGGAAATGGATCTGGAACACAAACCAGCGACGGCAGCCAACCGGATCAAACCAGCCATGCCACACCCGTGGCATCACCTCAGTGGCAGCAAATCGGCTGGTATTTGTGCCGGTCGCATGTGCCGGATATCCACACAGGCGACCCGCACGTGGGCGCGAACCAGGCAGGTGCCGTCCGCGCGAACCACCGTCTGGGTGAACAGGATACTGGCTGCGCGGCGCTGCATCACAACAACCGTCACCGACAGTTCATCATCCAGCAGGGCTGGGCGCAGAAAATCAATCTGCATGTCGCGCACCAGGAACGCCAGCCCGCTGCTTTGCTTCAACGCCAACTGGTCCACCCCGAGTGCGCGCAACCACTCGGTGCGCGCGCGCTCCAGAAAACGCAAATAGCTGGCGTGATAGACCACGCCGCCGGCATCGGTGTCTTCCCAATACACGCGCACCGGCCAGGAAAATACGGGTACAGGCGCTGACTCAGACATCCGCCGCGTCACCATCAAGGGCATCTCGATGGAACAGATCGGCGGGCTGGTTCTGGCTTGGCGGCGGCACCAGGCCGAGATGACGCCAGGCCTTGGCGCTGGCCATGCGCCCGCGCGCGGTGCGGATCAGGTAGCCCTGCTGGATCAGATACGGCTCAACCACATCCTCCAGCGTGCCGCGGTCTTCGCTCAGCGCGGCGGCCAAAGACTCCACGCCGACCGGACCACCGTCGAAGTTTTCGATGATCACGCCCAACAGGCGCCGATCCAGCTCGTCGAAACCTTGCGGGTCGATCTTCAGCATGTCCAGCGCCGCCTGCGCCACTTCCAGCGTGACTTCGCCATTGGCGCGCACTTCGGCGTAATCCCGCACCCGCCGCAGCAGCCGATTGGCGATGCGCGGGGTGCCGCGCGCCCGGCGCGCGATCTCCTGCGCGCCGCCCAGCACGCAGGCGATGTCCAGGATGCGCGCCGCGCGACGCACGATCTGCGTCAGTTCCTCCACGCTGTAGAACTCCAGCCGCTGCACGATGCCGAAGCGATCGCGCAACGGCGCAGTGAGCATGCCGGCGCGCGTGGTGGCGCCGATCAGCGTGAACGGCGGCAAGTCGAGCTTGATCGAGCGCGCCGCCGGGCCCTCACCAATCATGATGTCGATCTGGAAATCCTCCATTGCCGGGTACAGCACTTCCTCGACCACCGGCGACAAGCGATGGATTTCATCGACGAACAACACATCGTTCGCCTCCAGATTCGTCAGCAACGCAGCCAGATCCCCGGCGCGTTCCAGCACCGGCCCGGACGTGGAGCGCAGGTTGACCCCCAGTTCATTGGCAATGACATGGCTGAGCGTGGTCTTGCCCAGCCCCGGCGGGCCGAAAATCAGCACGTGATCCAGCGCGCCACCGCGCTTGCGCGCCGCCTCGATATAGATCGACAGCTGCTCGCGCACCGCCTGCTGGCCCAGGTATTCGACCAGGCGTTTCGGGCGAATCGTGGCTTCCAGCGCGGCGTCGTCGAGTTGCGCGGCGGCGGTGATGAGGCGGGGCTCGGTCATGCGCGCATTATGACCACTCGCACACGGGAAGAGGAGCCGGAATCACAGGCGAGGAGCAACCGTACCCGCTGCCAGGAACCTGCGGTTTCCCGATTTGCCTGAGCGGGCGCTGCCCGATCCCGCTTCGCGGGCCGATCAATCAGGTGGCCAGCCGGCGACCGATCCAGCCATGGATCGCAGTGGCGATCCGGACCACAGGCGGGTCAGATCTCCACCTGCGCACCCAGTTCGATCAGGCGATTGCCGGGAATCTGGAAGAACGCCGTCGCCGGCATCGCATTGCGTGACAGGAACGCGAACAGCTTGTCGCGCCACAGGGCCATGCCCGGGCGACGCAAGTCGGCGACGATGTTTTCGCGCGACAGGAAGAACGTGGTGTCCATCATGTCGAAATTCAGTCCTTCCCGCGCACACAGCGCGAGCGCCAGCGGCACGTTCGGGTCTTCGGCAAAACCAAAGCGCAATTCCAGGCCGACAAAGTCATGGTTCAGCGGCACGATCTGGATGCGCTCATCTGCATCGGCCACCGGCGTCTCCAGCATGTCCACCGTCAGCAGCACGTTGCGCTCATGCAACACCTTGTTGTGTTTGAGGTTGTGCAACAACGCATGCGGTACCGCGTTCTGGTTCGCGGTCAGGAACACGGCGGTACCAGGTACCCGCAACGGCGGATGTTCGACAATGTTCTCGATGAAGGGCTGCAGGGCGAGTCCCGACTGGTTGATCTCGCGCACCACGATCTCGCGCCCACGGCGCCAGGTGGTCATCACCGCAAACACCACGACGCCCAGCACCAGCGGGAACCAACCGCCATGCGCCACCTTCAGCAAGTTGGCGCCAAAGAACGACAGGTCGATCACCAGGAACAACGCACCCACCAGAATCACCGCCGGCAAGCTCCACTTCCAGCGCTTGCGCGCGACGACCAGGGCCAGCAGCGTGGTCATGGTCATGGTGCCCGTCACCGCGATGCCGTATGCCGCGCCCAGGTTGTCCGAGCTGCGGAAGCCGAGCACCGCCAGGATCACCAGCACCATCAGCATGCGGTTGACCCACGGCACGAAGATTTGTCCGGACATCTCGCGCGAGGTATGCACGACGCGCATGCGCGGCGAGTAGCCCAGCGACATGGCCTCGCGCGTCATCGAGAACGCCCCGGAAATGACCGCTTGCGAGGCGATCACCGCGGCCAGCGCGGACAACACGATCATCGGATACAGCAACACGTGCGGCACCATCAGGTAGAACGGGCTGGCAATCGCCAACGGATCGTGCAACAGCAGCGCGCCCTGACCAAAATAGTTCAGCACCAGCGCCGGCAGGACGAAGCCGAACCACGCCACGCGGATGGGCTTCTTGCCGAAATGGCCCATGTCCGCATACAACGCCTCGGCCCCGGTCAGTGCCAGCACGACACCACCAAGCGCAATGAACGAGGTATTGCCATGGCTGACGAAAAAACGCGCCGCATGCCACGGGTTGATGGCATACAACACTTGCGGATTGGCGATGATCTGCCGCACGCCGAGCACGGCCAGCACCAGAAACCACACCGTCATCACCGGCGCAAAGGCCTTGCCCACCTTGTGCGTGCCATGACGCTGTACCGCGAACATGCCCAGCAGAATCACCAGCGCGATCCACACCACATACCGCCCGAGCGCCGGTGCCGCGACCTGCAGACCCTCGACCGCGCCCAATACCGAAATTGCCGGGGTAATCACGCCATCGCCATAAAACAGCGCGGCGCCAAAGATCCCGAATCCGGCCAGCACCCAGCGCGCGCGCGCCGACTTGCTCATCGAGCGCTGGGCCAGCGCCATCAGCGCCATGATGCCGCCCTCGCCCCGGTTGTCTGCGCGCATCACGAACGTCACGTATTTCAGCGAGACCACGATGATCAGCGCCCAGAACACCAGCGACAACACCCCGAGCACGGCCGCCGGTGTCGGCGTCATGCCATGCGTCCCGAGGGTTTCCTTCATGGTGTACAACGGGCTGGTACCGATATCCCCGAACACCACGCCGATGGCACCCAGTGCCAGCGCGGTGACATGGCGCTGCGTCTCCGGTGCCAGCTCAGCGTGGTTTTCGGGCACGCTCACCTCAAGCTCCGAGGGCCGCGCGCAGGGCCTTGCGGATGATCGCCTCGGCGCTGTCGCCGTCGACGGCAACTTTCTGCACCAGGCGTGAGACCTCGGCCGTTTTGTAACCCAGTTGCGACAGCGCCACCGTCGCCTCGCCGGCTGCGTCCAGTGGCGCGCCAGCACTTGGCAGCTGGGTGCCACTTGCGCCGGCCAAGCCCTCCAGACGATCACGCAGCTCGACCACGATGCGTTCGGCCGTTTTCTTGCCGATACCCGGGATCTTGGTCAGCGCGACGACATCGCCCGCGTGCACGAGGCGGGCAAAATGGTCGGTGGAAACGCTGGAGAGCACGGCCAGCGCGATTTTCGCGCCAATCCCGCTGACCTTCTGCAGGCTGCGGAACAGGGCGCGCTCACTCTCGCGCGCAAAACCAAACAAGGCGACGCTGTCTTCCTTCACCGCGTAATGCGTGAGCAAAATGACTTCGCTGCCGAGCGCCGGCAAGTCGTAGATGGTGGACATCGGCGCTTCCAGCTCGTAACCGACACCGCCCACTTCAATCAACAACCATGGCGGCCGCTTCGACAGCAACGTGCCACGCAGACGTCCAATCATGCCCATGGCCTCGTTGTGCGCATCATCGGCGCCGACGCCACGCCGTGCGCGGAATGCCCACGCGCGCCGTGCTGGCGCGCGTGTGCGCGTGGGTGATGGCGATGGCCAGTGCATCGGCGGCATCGGCCTGCAGCGGGCCCTGCAAGCCCAGCAGCACTCCCACCATGTGTTGCACCTGGGACTTCTCGCCGTGTCCGGTGCCGACCACGGCCTGCTTGACCTCGGTTGCCGCGTACTCGTGCACTGCGATGCCCCGGCTGACCACGGCACAAATCGCGGCGCCACGCGCCTGCCCCAGCTTGAGCGCCGAATCCGGGTTGCGCGCCATGAACACGCGCTCGATACCGCACTCGACCGGCTGCTGCGCACCGATGATGGCGCACAGCTCGTCAAAGATGCGCTTCAGTCGCAGCGGGAACGTGGCTTCGCCAACCACGATCAGCGCCGTGTGGAATATGTGTGTGAGATGTCCCGCCGGATCCACGTCGATGATGCCAACGCCCGTGCGCTGACTGCCCGGGTCGATACCGAGAATGCGCACCGTGCGTGCCGCTGCGGTCAGTTGGCCGGCAGCGCCGCCTGCGGGCGCGCTGGAAACGGTCAGGCCCATCGGCAGGCCGCCATCACGAACAAACGCGCGTGGTGAAGTGCATGCGCCAACTCCACCATGACCGGACGCTGAGCCACCGTCAGGCCGGCAACACGGCGTTGTGATAAATCTCGTGCACGTCGTCGAGCTGTTCCAGGCTGTCGATCAGATCCAGCAGAGCCTCTTGCGCCTCATCCGGAATCGCCACCCGATTTGCCGGGCGCATCACCACGTCGGCGCGGAGCGGCGTGAGACCGGCGGCCACCAGGTCGGCCTGCACGGACGCCAGACTGTCCGCTGCGCACAGGACGCTGCTCTCACCCGCTTCATTTACCACGTCGTCCGCACCAACTTCCAGTGCTGCCTCGAGCACCCGCTCTTCCTGCGCGGCGTCGCCTGCGGTGGCAAACACCAGCTCGCCACAGCGTTGAAACTGGAATGCCACGGAGCCGCTGGTGCCAAGATTGCCGCCATGCCGGGTCAGCGCGTGACGCACGTCGGCAACAGTGCGCAGCGGGTTGTCGCTGACGCAATCGATGATCAACGCCACGCCGGCCGGCCCGTAACCTTCATAGCGCAGCTCCTGCATGTCCGCGCCACCGTCGGCACCGGAACCGCGCTTGACCGCACGATCGATCGTTTCCCGCGTCATGTTCGCGGCCAGCGCCTTGTCCACCGCCGCGCGCAGCCGTGGATTGCCGGCCGGATCGGCCACTCCCGAGCGCGTGGCCACGGTGATCTCGCGGATCAGCTTGGTAAAGACCTTGGCGCGCTTGGCGTCCTCGGCGTTCTTGCGTCCTTCGACGGTCGGGCCCCTACCCATGGCGATGCCTGCACTTCAACGAGATGAACAAGCCGCCAATTTTACCCGATTTCCGCGCGCGTGCCGGAAACCTTGCCGGCCCGCGCCGGCACCGTTGCGCCGCAGCCAATCAGCTCGCCGCGGGCGGAAAATGCCCCGCGTGCAGGAAACATTCGACCCGTTGCGCCACCTCGGCAGAAAACAGCAGGCCCATGTGATTGGACTCGACCACGCAATGATCGGCCAACCCTGGCAACCGGGTTTCCGCCACCGCCACGGTCCCGTCATGCTCGCCCTGCAGATGACCGAGCATCGCCCCCAGGCCAAGCGGCAGACGGCCAGCGATCATCCCCACCTCGCGCCGGCCTGCCCAGCGCTCGAAGCCACGCTGCAACAACTCGCGGTTATGCCCAAGCAGGACCTCGCCGCCGCGTCCCCATGCGGCAAAGCTGCGCGCGGCGGCACTGCCCAGCAGTGGCGAACCGAGGCACACGACGCGCCCCGCTGGCACGGCCGAATCGTCATCCGCGCAAGCGCGCAACGCCAGCAGGCCACCCAGGCTGTGGCCCACCAGATGCACGGCCGTGCCGTCGGCGGCCAGTTCACTCATCTGCGCGTGCAGCCGATCCAGAATACGCTGCTGGGTCGCGGCCACGCTCAGGTAATCGAAGCGGTGCACGCGGAAGCCCGCCGCGATCAAGCGCTTGTGCAACATGGCCAGCGCAAAACCACGCATCCACAGGCCATGCAACAGGATGACGTGCTCAGCCATGCGACGCACCAGGTTGCGGGCACCAGCGCCACGGCTCCGGTTTACCCCTTGTCGCCGTGCAACACCAGCCCGGCCGGGCGGCGCCGATCAGGCGCATCGTGCCACACGCCGGCAACCGTGACCGCTCAATCGGTCACCGGTGCATCGACCACCGTGCGCACATGCAGCTCGGCCAACTGGGTTGGCGCAATCGTCGAGGGCGCATCGGTCATCAAATCCTGGGCGCTGGTGGTCTTGGGGAAGGCGATCACATCGCGGATGGAATCGGTGCCGGCCAGCAACGCGGCAATGCGATCGACACCGAACGCCAGGCCGCCGTGGGGTGGTGCGCCAAACCGCAACGCCTTCAGCAGGAAGCCGAACTTGGCTTCGGCTTCCGCCGCGCCAATCCCGAGCAGTGCGAACACGGCGCTCTGCATCTCCGGGTGGTGGATACGGATCGAACCGCCACCGATTTCGTTGCCGTTGAGCACCATGTCGTAACCACGACTGACCGCAGTCGCGGCGTTGGCGCGCAAGTCGTCGATGTCGTCGACTTTCGGCGCGGTGAACGGATGATGCAAGGCGACGTAACGCTGCGCCTGCGTGTCGTATTCGAACATCGGGAAGTCCGTCACCCACAGCGGCTTCCAGCCTTCGACGATGAGCCCGCGATCCCTGGCGATCTTCAACCGCAATGCCCCCATGAAATCGCAGACGGTTTTCCATGCACCGGCGCCAAAGAACAGCATGTCGCCGGTTTGTGCCCCTGTCGCGGCCAGAATGCCGTGCAATGCCGCGTCGTCGAGAAACTTCGCTACCGGCGAGTGGATGCCGTCGCGGCCCTTGGCCAGATCATCCACCCGCAGCCACGCCAGACCCTTCGCGCCATAACGGCTCACGTACTCCGTCAGGCCATCGATATCCTTGCGGCTGAAGGTGCTGCCGCCGGGCACGCGCAGCACTGCCACGCGGCCACCGGCATCGTTCGCCGGGCCGGCAAACACCTTGAACTCGATGTGTTTCACGGCAGCGGCAATGTCCACCAGCTCCAGCCCAAAGCGCAGGTCCGGCTTGTCCGAGCCGAAGCGGCGCATCGCCTCCATCCAGGTCATGCGCGGGAAACTGGCAGCCAGTTCCACGCCTTGTACCTCGCGAAACACGTGGCGGATCAAGTCCTCCACGGTGTCCTGAATCTCGCGCTCGTCGACAAACGCAAACTCGATATCCAGCTGGGTGAACTCCGGCTGGCGATCGGCACGCAAATCCTCGTCACGGAAGCACCGCGCAATCTGGTAATAGCGATCAAACCCGGCCACCATCAGGATCTGCTTGAACAACTGTGGCGACTGCGGCAAGGCGTAAAACTGCCCCGGGTGCACGCGGCTCGGCACCAGGTAGTCACGCGCGCCCTCGGGGGTGGCCTTGGTCAGGATCGGCGTTTCGATGTCCTGGAAGCCGCGCTCATCCAGGTAGTGCCGCAACGCGCGCACCAGCTGGGTGCGTTTGCGCAGGCGCTGCTGCATCAACGGGCGACGCAGATCGAGGTAGCGGTAAGCCATCCGCATGTCCTCGTTGGGATTCTCGTGCAGGGCAAACGGCAAATCCTTCGCCGCATTGAGAATCTCCACGGCTTCCGCGAGCACCTCGACATGGCCGGTCTTGAGCTTGTCATTGGCAGCGATACGCGCCCGCACCACGCCGGTGACGCGCAGGCAATATTCATTGCCGATCTCGCCAGCCACCGCGAACGCGTCGCCATTCGTGCGCTCGATGACGATCTGCGCCAACCCCTCGTGATCGCGCAGGTCGACAAAAGCAACATGCGCCTGCAGCCGCAGCGTGTTCACCCAGCCACACAAGCTGACCGTCTGGCCGATCAGCGACTCGTCAATGAGGCCGCAATAGTGCGTGCGCATGCGCTTGAAACTCCGGGCCGCCGACGCGGCATGAATGCGTGAAATCGACCGCGCATATTAGCATCGCCTCGACTGGACGGCCGCCAACAACGGCGCATGCAACGATGTCAGCTGCTGGCAGCGACGCCGGTCTTCGTCTCGCTGGCGCCGGCCGTGGTCGCGCTCGCCCCGCCACCATCGCCAACCTTCGTGCCATGGTGGTGCGTCGAGCCGGCCGTCGACGATGCGCCGGCATCCCCCGCCAGGTTGTGCTGATGATCGCCCGGTTTCTTGAAATCGGTCTCGTACCAGCCGGTACCCGCCAGACGAAATGCCGGAGCGCTGAGCATGCGGTGCAGTTGCTCCGCATGGCAGGTCGGACAAACGGTAGGATCGGCATCGGACATTTTTTGCAAATGGTCGAAGTGGTGCCCGCAACTGCGACACGCAAACTCATAAATAGGCATGCAAACTCCAGAACAGTCCAACGCCAACGTCACACATACAAACCGTCATTATCGGTACGTTCCGGCGAATTTCAATGCGACTGCGCTCCCGCCCGCAGCCAGCCCGACACCAACCCGCCCACGTTTGCGCCGCCAGCCGCGCCGATTTACGCTGCGCCGCCGGTCCGACCCGGACGCCGGCTGTCGCCAACAGGTGGCGCGCAGGCGCCAGCAAACAGCCACTCCAAACTCACGTATGGACGTCCATACGGTCGTTGACGAAGTAACGCGATCGCTCTAGTCTGCCCGTGTTGCAGTGCCGCAACCCACTGAAAGGAACTCACGTGAACAAACGCATCCACCAGCTCATCCCGAACCTGCTGGCCGCCACCGTACTACTCGCCCTGGCCAGTTCTGCAGCCGCCCAGGATGCGTCGCCTCCACCGGAAGCCACCAATACCAGGAGTCTGGGCCCGGTCATCGTCACCGGTACCCGCGCTGACAATCGTACGGAAAGCACCTCATTGACGCCCATCGACGTGGTGTCTGCCCAGGTGCTGCAGCAAACCGGCACCACCGATCTGCCCACCGCGCTTGCGCGCATCATCCCCTCCTTGAACTTCCCGCGCCCGGCCGCGGCCGACACCGCGGACACGCAACGCCCGGCACAATTGCGCGGCTTGTCGCCCGACCAGGTGCTGGTGCTGGTCAACGGCAAGCGCTGGCACCCCGGCGCGATCCTGCTCAACAACGGCGTGATCGGTCGCGGTTCGCAACCCGTGGACCTCAATACCATCCCGCTGGCGGCGATCGACCACATCGAGGTCCTGCGCGACGGCGCCTCGGCCCAATATGGCTCCGACGCGATTGCCGGCGTCATCAACGTCATCCTGAAGACTGGCGCGAAGGGTGGCGATGTCGAGCTCTCCGGCGGTCAGTATTCCGCCGGCGATGGCCGCCAGTGGCTGGGTTCGGCCAATTTCGGCATGCCGTTGAACGCCGATCGGGGCTGGTTGCGCCTCACCGTGCAAAACGGCCATCAGGACTTCACCAATCGGGCCGGACCGGACCAGCGTGCCGGCTTTCCCCAGCTTGGCGTGAACTTTCGCCAGGGCGACCCGGCGGTGCGTGACACCAACGTGCTGCTCAACGCGCAGTACGACCTCACCCCCGACGTGCAGTTCTACGCATTTGGGCATTACGGACGTCGGCAAAGCACGTCGCCGGCCTTTTTCCGTTACGGCACGAATTCACCGAAGCCGAACAATCCACTGGTCGGCGAGATCTACCCGAATGGCTTCCTGCCGCTGGAGCATGCCGACTCCACCGATCAGTCCTTCGTCGCCGGTCTGCGCGGCAAGCTTGCTGGCTGGCGCTGGGATCTGAGCGGCAACTTCGGCCGCAACCGGGTCTCCTACGAAACCCGGCACAGCCTCAACTATGCCTTCCTCAACGACTTTGGCAGCACGCCGACTGCGTTCCACGACGGCATTCTCAATGCCAAACAGCAGAGCGTTGATCTGGACATCGCCAAGGAAGTCGCGGTCAGCTGGATGCCGAACCCGGTCACCGTGGCGTTTGGCGCGCAATACCTGCGCCAGACTTACAACATCGACGCCGGCTCGCTGCCGTCCTGGTACGTAGGCACCTCCGGTGTCTCGGGCGGCGCACAGGGTTTTGCCGGCTGGCAGCCGGCAAACGCCATCGACGCGGCACGCCAGGACGTGGCCGAATATGTGAGCCTGGAAACCAACCTGACCGACCGGCTTGGCGCCTCGGTTGCGGTGCGCCACGAGCACTACAACGATTTCGGCAACACCACCTCGGGCTCCCTGGCGGGCCGCTTCGACTTCACCGACAGCTTTGCCATCCGCGCCAGCGCGTCGACCGGTTTTCGCGCGCCGTCCCTGGGCCAGCAATACTTTTCGCAGACATCCTCGCTGTTCTTTGCCAACGGCAACTCGGCAGGCCTGCCCGCCGGTATCTACAACGCCGGCCTGGTACCCGTCGGCAGCCAGATTGCGCAGCTACTCGGCGCCGAACCGTTGCGACCGGAGAAATCGCGCAACCTCACGCTGGGCACGGTATGGAATCCCAGCGATGCGCTGACGCTCAGTGTCGACCTCTACCAGATCCGGATCCAGAACCGCGTTGCGCTGTCCGGCGCGATCTCGACCACCGCGCCAACCGTGCTGAGCTACCTGGCGGCCAATGGCATCGACAATATCAACTTCCGCAGCCTCAATTACTTCACCAACGCGGCCGACACCCGCACGCGGGGCGTCGATTTCGTGGGCACCTGGCGGGCCGATCTTGGCCAGGCGGGCACGCTGGCCACCACGCTGAGCGCCAACTACAACCAGAACACCGTCGCCAACGTCAAGCCCAACCCGGCCGTCCTGAATCAGCTGGGGGTCGACTTCGTACGCCTGAACCGGCAGGACATCAACGGCTATCTGGGCAATTCCAGCCCGCGCAGCAAACTCATCCTGAGCGAGCAATACAACGTCGGCAACTGGGGCGTGACCGGAACGCTGACGCGTTACGGTCGATACACGAGCTACGTGAGCAGCCTGGCCAGCTACAACCCGGCCACCGGCGTCGTCGACCAGACCTTCACGCCCAAGTGGCTGCTGGATCTGGCGGTGAACTACAGCCTGCAAAACTGGAACTTCACTGTGGGCGCAGACAACGTGCTCGACACGCATCCGGACAAGAACATTCCCAACAACGCCAACAACGGCACCCTGCCGTATTCCACGTTCTCGCCGTTTGGCTACAACGGCGCCTATGTGTACGGCAAGGTGCGCTACAGCTGGTAAGCGCACCGACCGGGCCGTACCTCGGTTCTGCTGCGGCCCGGTACTTCCGCAATCGACACGATTGACGCGTTGCTCAACGCTTGCGGAAGTTCAACTGGCCAGCATTGGCATCGACGACGACCGTATCGCCCGGTACGAACGTGCCGGTCAGGATTTCCCGCGCCAGTGGATTCTCCAACTGCTGCTGAATCGCGCGCTTCAACGGACGCGCACCGTACACCGGGTCGAAACCGGCATTGCCGAGCAGCGTCAACGCCGCCTCGCTCACTTCCATTTTCAACTGGCGTTCGGCGAGACGCTGTTCCAGATAGGTCAACTGGATCTTCGCGATGGCGCGGATCTGCGCCTTGTCCAGCGGACGGAACACGACCAGCTCATCCAGCCGGTTGATGAACTCCGGCCGGAAGTGTGCCTGCACCACGCCAAGCACGGAGGCCTTCATCTGCGTGTACTGCTCCTCGGCATCGCGGCCTTCGCTGCCTTCGGCAGCGTCCTGGATCATCTGCGAGCCGAGGTTTGAGGTCATCACGATCACGGTGTTGCGAAAATCCACCGTGCGCCCCTGGCCATCGGTGAGGCGGCCATCGTCAAGCACCTGCAGCAGGATGTTGAACACATCCGGATGCGCCTTCTCCACCTCGTCCAGCAGGATCACGCTGTACGGGCGGCGGCGTACCGCCTCGGTCAGATAGCCACCCTCCTCGTAACCGACATAACCGGGCGGCGCACCAACCAGGCGGCTCACGGAATGCTTTTCCATGAACTCGCTCATGTCGATGCGCACCATCGCGTCGGTGGTATCGAACAGGAACTCGGCCAGCGCCTTGCACAACTCGGTCTTGCCCACGCCGGTAGGGCCGAGAAACAGGAACGACCCATTGGGTCGATGCGGGTCGGACAAGCCGGCGCGCGAGCGCCGAATTGCATCGGCCACGGCGTGCACCGCTTCGTCCTGGCCCACCACTCGCCGATGCAGGTCGTCTTCCATGTGCAACAGTTTTTCCCGCTCGCCTTCGAGCATCTTGCTGACGGGAATCCCGGTCCAGCGCGCTACCACCTCGGCGATCTCCTCGGCGGTGACGCGCGTCTGCACCAGCTTGAAGTCCTGCTTCTCGATATCCTGTGCCGCAGCCAGCTGCTTTTCCAATGCCGGCAACTTGCCGTACTGGATCTCGCTCATGCGCGCGTAATCCTGCTGGCGTTGTGCCGCCTCCAGCGCGACTCGCGCCTGCTCGATCTGCTCCTTGATTTTCGTCGTGCCCTGCAGCGCCGCCTTCTCCGATTTCCACACCTCGTTGAGATCGGAAAATTCGCGATCGAGTTTCTTGATGTCGGCTTCCAGATCAGCCAGGCGCTGCTTCGACTCGCTGTCCTTTTCCTTCTTCAGCATCTCGCGCTGGATCTTCAACTGGATCAGCCGGCGCTCCTGCCGGTCCAGTTCTTCCGGCTTGGAGTCAATCTCCATGCGGATGCGCGACGCAGCCTCGTCCATCAGGTCGATCGCCTTGTCCGGCAATTGGCGGTCGGCGATGTAGCGATGCGACAAGGTAGCGGCAGCGACAATCGCCGGGTCGGTGATTTCCACCCCGTGATGCACCGCGTAGCGCTCCTTCAACCCACGCAGGATCGCAATGGTGTCTTCCACACTCGGTTCGCCCACGAACACCTTCTGGAAGCGTCGTTCCAGCGCCGCATCCTTTTCAATGTACTTGCGATATTCGTCCAGCGTCGTCGCACCGATGCAGTGCAGCTCGCCGCGTGCCAGCGCCGGCTTCAACATGTTGCCTGCATCCATCGCGCCGTCGCCCTTGCCGGCGCCGACCACGGTGTGCAACTCGTCGATGAACAGGATCACCTGGCCTTCCTGTTTGGCCAGATCGTTCAGCACGGCTTTCAGCCGCTCCTCGAATTCGCCACGGAATTTCGCGCCGGCAATCAGCGCGCCCATGTCCAGCGCAAGCACGCGCCGGCCACGCAGCCCCTCGGGCACTTCGCCCTTGACGATGCGCTGCGCCAAGCCCTCGACAATCGCGGTCTTGCCCACCCCGGGCTCACCGATCAACACCGGGTTGTTCTTGGTACGCCGTTGCAGGACCTGGATCGTGCGACGGATTTCCTCATCGCGACCGATCACCGGATCAAGCTTGCCCGACTCCGCGCGCGCAGTCAGGTCGATGCAGTATTTCTCCAGGGCCTGGCGTTGTTCCTCGGCATTTTCACTTTGCACTTTTTCGCCTCCGCGCAGCTTGTCGATCGCCGTCTCCAGGTTGGCCTTGCTGGCGCCAGCGGCGCGCAATGCCGCACCCAGTTCGCCCTTGTCGTCCAGCGCCGCCAGCACGAACAGCTCGCTGGCGATGAACTGGTCGCCGCGTTGCTGCGCGAGCTTGTCGGTGAGGTTGAGCAAGCGCGTCAAGTCGTTGCCCACGTTGACGTTGCCCTCCTGCCCGCTGACCTGAGGCAGCCGGTCAAGCAGCGCTCTCACGCGCTGCTGCAAGGCGGGCACGTTGACCTGCGCCTGGGTCAGCAACGGCGCGGTGGAACCACCCTGCTGGTCGAGCAGAGCGGCCATCACGTGGGCGGGTTCCAGCATGTTGTGATCGCGCCCGACCGCCAATGACTGGGCGTCAGACAACGCCTGCTGGAAGCGCGACGTCAGTTTGTCCATGCGCATGACACGACCTCGGGTGGTTGGCGCCATGCGCCACTGCTTGCGAAATGTGGACACCACGCGGCGATTCAACCCGGCCACTACGCGTCGGCGCCGCACCTTTCACATTCAGTTTGTTAGGCTGACATGGATGTCCACCTGCAACTCAGCCAGCCCTCCACTTCATCGCGCCACCTTGCCCGCGCCACCGCTGCCCACCGCAACTGCACGTTGGGCCGTGTTGCTGGATGTCGACGGCACGTTGCTGGAGCTTGCCACCGAGCCCTCGGCCGTGGTGGTGAGTGCACGGTTGTGCATGTTGCTGCACGCATTGCATCGCGCATTGGACGGCGCGTTGGCGTTGGTCAGTGGACGCACGCTGGACGACCTGGATCGACTGTTCAACCACGCGCCGTGGGCGGCAGTCGGTCTGCACGGCGTGGAATTGCGCCGCGCCGATGGCACCTGCCGACGTTTTGCCGTGGACGCCGCGCGGCAGGCGCGCATGCGCGAGGCGGCGCTGGCGCTGGCCGCGCATCTCGACGGTGTGCAAGTGGAAGACAAGGGCGCTGCCATGGCGCTGCACTGCCGACGCGTCCCCTCGCAGTTGTCCGCCTTGCGCGCTGCGGCGCTCGCGGCGGTGGCGCAACTGCACGGCTACGAGGTGCAGGCCGGCAATCTGGTCGTGGAGTTCAAACCCACCGGCATGGACAAGGGTCGCGCGGTGCTCGAACTGTTGCAACGCGAGCCATTTGCCCACCGTCAGCCGGTGTACCTGGGCGACGACCTGACCGACGAGCACGCGTTTGCCAGCATCAACGGTGCGCACGGCCTGAGCGTGCGCGTCGGCGTACGCGAACCCACGCTGGCGCACTTCACCTTGGCCGACCCCGCCGCGGTGGAAGCGTGGCTACGGCGTGTGCTGGTCGCCCTGACGCCGGAAGGCCGCACCGATGGCTGAGGTCGACCCGGTCACCAACCGGCAACCCGCCAGCCTCGAACTTGGCGTGATTGGCAACGGCAGCATCGCCGCGCTGGTCGACCAGCGCGCCCGCATCGTCTGGTGCTGCCTGCCGCGCTTTGACGCCGACGCCAGCTTCTGTGCGCTGTTGTCGCCGCAACTTGATGGCGGCGACTGGGCGATTGAGCTGGAAGACTTCGACCACGCCGAACAAAACTATCTGCCCAACACGGCCGTGCTGGTCACGCGGCTGTTTGACCGCCACGGCGGCACGGTCGAGATCGTCGATTTTGCCCCGCGCCATCGCGCCCGCGGGCGCATGTATCACCCGGTGCTGCTGGCGCGCCGGGTCAGTCCGACCAGCGGCTCGCCACGCATCCGCGTGCGCCTGCGCCCGCTGTGCGATTACGGCGCGCGCAAGCCCGAGACCACCTCCGGCAGCAACCACATCCGCTATCTGCTCGGCGACGTCGTGCAGCGCCTGACCAGCGACGTCGCGGCGCCGTTGATCGAGCGCGAGCTGCCGTTTGGCCTGGACCGCCCCGCCCATTTCGTGTTCGGCCCGGATGAAACCCTGAACGAGAGTCCGGCGGTGTTCATCCACATGGTGCTGGAACGCACGTTGGCGTATTGGCATGAATGGACGCGCTATCTGTCAGTGCCCTACGAATGGCAGGCCGCGGTGATCCGTGCGGCGATCACGCTCAAGCTGTGCCAGTACGAAGCCACGGGGGCGATCGTCGCCGCGCTGACCACCTCGATTCCCGAATCGGCCGGAACTGCGCGCAACTGGGATTACCGTTATTGCTGGTTGCGCGACGCGGCGTTCACCGTGCGCGCGCTGAACCGGCTCGGCGCCACGCGCAGCATGGAGGAATACATCCGTTATGTGTTCAACCTGATTGCAGCCGAGCAGGACACCGAAGTCGGCCCGGTGTTCGGCATTACCTTCGAGCGCGAGTTGGACGAGCGCCAGGTCGCCAGCCTCGATGGTTATCGCGGCATGGGGCCGGTGCGCGTCGGCAACGACGCGTGGCGACAGCGACAGAACGACGTCTACGGCTCGGTGGTGCTGGCCTCGGCGCAATTGTTCTTCGACCAGCGCCTGGAACACCGCGGCGACCAATTGATGTTCCAGCGCCTGGAGCGCATGGGCGTGCTGGCGCTGCGCACCGCCGAACAGCCCGATGCCGGGCTGTGGGAATTTCGCGGGCGCTCCGCCGTGCACACCTATTCGGCCGCCATGTGCTGGGCCGCGTGCGATCGGCTGGCGCATATTGCCACCGAGCTGGGCCTGGACGAGCGCGCGCGTCACTGGCACGAACAGGCAGTGCAGCTGCACGCGCGGATCGAGGCGCGCACGTGGAACGCCAGGCTTGGCCATTTCGTCGACGCGTATGACGGCGAACGTCTGGATGCCAGTTTGTTGTTGCTGGCGGACATCGGCTTTGTCGAACCCATGGACCCACGCTTCGTCGCCACGGTGGATGCCATCGGCGTGGCGCTGGGTCGCGGCGATTACCTGTTTCGCTATATCGCCCCGGACGACTTTGGCACCCCGGAAACCAGCTTCAACATCTGCACGTTCTGGTACATCGAGGCGCTGGCCGCCACCGGTCGCAGGCAGCGGGCGCGCGCGATGTTCGAGCACATGCTCACCCAGCGCAACGCGCTCGGCCTGTTGTCCGAGGACATCGCCCCAGCGAGCGGCGAGCACTGGGGCAATTACCCGCAAACGTACTCGCTGGTTGGCCTGATCCAGGCCGCGATGCGCTTGTCGCGGCGCTGGGAAGATGCACTGTGATGACGCCTGCAAAACCAGCAGGGCGGCTCGTCGTGGTTTCCAATCGCGTTGCCCTGCCGCGGCAAACCTCGACTGGCGGCCTCGCTTCAGCACTGCAATCCGCCTTGCGCGAGCGCGGCGGCCTGTGGTTTGGCTGGAGCGGCAAGCTCGCCGCCGAAACCGCCGGCGAGATACATCGCCTGCATGAGGCGAAAGTCGACTACGCCACCATCGATTTGTCGCGTACCGATTACGACGACTATTACACCGGTTTCGCCAACGGCGCGCTGTGGCCGATGCTGCACTACCGTCCCGATCTGGTCGACTACCAGCGCAGCCATCTGAGCGGCTACCTGCGCGTCAACGAGATCTTTGCCGACCGCCTGCGGCAATTGATCAACCCGAACGACACGCTCTGGGTGCACGACTACCACCTGATCCCG
>DAITPL010000025.1:0-30610 GCA_036833615.1 Rhodanobacter sp. | reverse complement strand
GGCACCACGGTACTGGTGGCCAGCCACGATCTGCCGCTGATCAAACGCATGAAAAAACGCGTGATCGTGCTTGACCATGGCCGCCTGGTGGCCGATCTCGCCGCCCAGGAGGTGCTGTGAATACGCCGGTCGAGGGCACGTCGGCGCCCGGCCAGCCCGGCGCCAACCCACCGCAGGAGGCACCCTTGCGCGCGGTGGCGGGTGTTGGCTCACCGCACCGGCACGGTCGGCAGCGCCGCTTTGCCAACTGGTGTGAACATCATCGTTGGAGCGCGGTTGCCAGCCTGCAGCGGCTCGCGGCACGTCCGCTGGGCAGCTTGCTGACGATTGCGGTGATGGGACTGGCACTGGCGCTGCCGCTTGCGTTTTTTCTGCTGCTGGGCAACGTGCACAAATTCGGCGAGGCGCTTGGGCAGAACCAGGCAATCAGTGTTTTTCTGCAGCCGGAGCTGGGCACGCAGCAGGCACAACTGCTGGCGGTCCGGCTGCGGGCGCGCCCGGAAGTGGCGACGGTCCGCCTGCGGACGCCACAGCAAGGCATGGACGAGTTGGCCGGCATGCAGGGTTTTTCCGGCGCGCTCGACCTGCTCGATCACAATCCGTTGCCGTATGTGCTGCAACTGCAACCGCGGGCCGGGGTGAACGCTGGCGGCATGGCACGTCTGATCGCCGACGTACGCGCCATGCATGGCGTCGACCTGGTGCAGGATGCCGGTACCTGGCGCCAGCGACTGGATGCGTTGCTTGGGGTCGGCAATCGCATCGTGCTGATCCTGGCGTCATTGCTGGCGCTGGCCGCGCTGCTCGTGGTGGGCAACACGGTGCGCGTGGACATTGCCGGCCGCGCCGAGGAAATCGGCGTGTTGTTGCTGATCGGCGCCAGCCCGGCCTTTGTGCGCCGGCCCCATGTCTATGCTGGCGCGTGGTACGGATTGTTTGGCGGTGCGCTGGCCTCGTTGCTGGCGGTGGGGATCGAGTGGTCACTGGCGGTACCGGTGCGGCAGCTGAGCCACGCCTATGCCGGCAAGCTGCAGGTGCAGGGATTGCCGTTGTGGGTGCTGCTGGGCGTGCCGGTGGCGACCGCGGCTCTGGGCTGGCTGGCGGCGCGACTGGTCAGCGCCTGGCAACTGCGGCGTGCGCAATGAGCTGATTGATTGCCCTCGAGGTGACGGCGGTCGCAGCAGCCTGGGCGGTCAGCGATGCATTATGGTGACCCTGCCCGCCTGGAAGACGCGAGGTGTCCAAGGCGGCAGTGGCCGCTACGCTGGGTGTGAGTGAGTCACGCATGAGTGCAAACATCAGCCAACGTCTGCTCACCGCCGCGCCACGCGTGTTGGTGGTCGATGGCTCGCGCGTCGTGCGCAAGTTGATTGCCCGCGTGGTGCATGCCGAGCTGCCCGCGGTGGAAGTGGTGGATTGCAGCACCGGGGCGCAGGCGCAGACGTTGCTTGGTGATGGCCTGTTCGACTTCATCACCATCGCCTTGCGGCTGCCGGACATGGACGGCCTGGAGCTGGCGCGCTTCGTGCGCGAGTCGACGACGCAGGCCTACGTGCCGGTAGTGGTGGTGTCTGGCGACGTTGACGACCGGTTGCATCGGCGCGCGCTTGGCGAGGATGTCACCGACTATTTCGACAAGGCGCTGGGTTTCCAGGCGCTCGCCGAATTCATCCGCGGTTATGTGGCACCCCCGGACCGGGCCAGCGGTGAAGTGTTGTACGTCGAGGACAGCCGCGTCGTGGCGCTGGCCACGCGACGCATGCTGGAAAAGGTGGGCCTGACCGTGCATCACGTGATCAGTGTGGAAGACGCGCTGGCGCTGCTGGAAACGGCCAGGGTGCAGGGTCAGATCGGTGCTGATCTGGTGCTCACCGACGTCAGTCTGAAAGGTGAGTTGACTGGTGGCGACCTGCTTGATCGCATTCGCGGCGAGTATGGTTATGGCAAGGGACGGTTGCCCGTGCTGGTGATGACCGGCGACGAAAACCCGGCCAATCAGGCAGCCTTGATCAAGGCCGGGGCGAATGACCTGGTGGAGAAACCGGTCGATGAGCGCCTGCTGGTGACCAAGCTGCTGTTCCAGTTGCGCGTGGCCCGACATTTGCGCGAGCACGCGGTCACGCAGTGAACAGTCCGGTGCCGATCCAGTTGGAGCCGTCGTGGAAGGCGCGCATAGGCGACTATCTGCTGCGTCCGGACATGCAGGCACTGGCGGCGTTCCTGCGCGCCGATAAACGTGCCGGGAAACGCATCTATCCGCCGGGCGGCGAGATTTTCAATGCGTTTGCGCACACCCCGTTTGCCGCAGTGCGGGTGGTCGTGCTTGGTCAGGATCCCTATCACGGCCCGGGCCAGGCGCACGGGTTGTGTTTCTCCGTGCGCCCCGGTGTGCGCGTTCCGCCATCGCTGGAGAACATTTTCCGGGAAATCGAACGCGATCTCGGCATTGCGCGGCCTGCCCATGGTTGTCTCGCGGCATGGGCCGATCGCGGCGTGCTGCTGCTCAACAGCGTGCTGACGGTGGAAGAGGGGCGCGCCGGCTCGCATCAAGGCAAAGGCTGGGAAGGGTTTACCGACGCTGCCATCGAGGCGCTCAACCGCGAGCGCGCAGGCCTGGTGTTTCTGCTCTGGGGCGCCTACGCGCAGCGCAAGGGCGCGTTGATCGACGGCCAGCGGCATTGCGTGCTGAAATCCGTGCATCCGTCGCCGCTTTCCGCGCACCGCGGGTTCATCGGCTGTGGGCATTTTTCTGCGGCGAATCGTTACCTGCAGGCCCGTGGCGAAGCGCCGGTGGACTGGTCGTTGCCAGCGTCGCCTGGCTGAACATGCAGTGCCCGCCCTGCAACAGCGCCAGCCACCGGCATGCAATGCGTGCCAGGCTGCGCAGGGCGGGCACCGCTCGCCGACCGTGGGATCCGCACCCGCGTGGCGGCGGCCGCCGTAGCCGATTCACATGGTGCTGAAGCGGTTGCTGTGATGCTGGTTGGCTGCCGTGCAAAAAGATGGACAGCGCCGTTTCATATATGTACGATACAGTACATTAAATGGTAAACAGCGTTTCATTGAACCAACCTCGTATTTAGCACTCTCAACACCCGAGTGCTAAGCTGGAAACGTTTCAAGGAGGCCGTTTCATGTCCCAAGCTTTGGTTACTGCCAGTTTTCCGTTGCCGAGTCTGGTCGGCAGCCTGGATGCGTATATCTCGGCCGTGCATCGCATCCCGGTATTGAGTGCCGAGGAAGAACAGGAATTGTCGCGCGAGTATCTGGCCGATGGCGACCTTGCCGCAGCGAAAAAGCTGGTGATGTCGCACCTGCGTTTTGTCGTGCATGTGGCGCGCGGCTACAGCGGTTATGGCTTGCAGCTGGCCGATCTGATCCAGGAAGGCAATATCGGGTTGATGAAGGCGGTCAAGCGCTTTGATCCGGACCATGGCGTGCGCCTGGTCAGCTTCGCGGTGCACTGGATCCGTGCCGAGATGCACGAGTTCATCCTCAAGAACTGGCGCATCGTCAAGGTCGCCACCACCAAGGCGCAGCGCAAGCTGTTCTTCAACCTGCGCAAGAACAAGAAGCGCCTGGGCTGGATGAATGCCGCCGAGGTGACCACCGTGGCAAAGGATCTGGGCGTCCCCGAGGCAACGGTGCGCGAGATGGAATCGCGGCTGTCCGGGCGTGACATTGGCTTCGAGGCGCCGGTGGATGTGGACGATGATGCCAAGCCGGCACCGGCGGCATTCCTGATTGACGATGGTGCCGATCCGTACGAGAACGTCGCCGACGAGGACTATGCGGACAATCAGCTGCAGTCGCTGACTGACGCGCTCGGGCACCTGGACAAGCGGTCGCGTGACATCATCCAGCGCCGCTGGCTGGACAACGACAACAAAGCCACGTTGCAGGATCTGGCCGATGAGTATGGCGTGTCGGCCGAGCGCATCCGCCAGGTCGAAGCCAACGCCATGAAGAAGATGCGCGGTCTGTTTGCCGCATGAGCTGACGCACTGCGCCAGGTGCGCCGATTTGCTTGACATCAGCAGCGGCCCGGGAAACCGGGCCGCTGCTTTTGCACCGCGGCAATTCACGCAGACGACGATCGCGCGCAGACCTGCACGTTGCGCGAGGCACGTTTGCACTCGCCGTGGTGCCGATTCAGGAACGTGGCGGCAGAACGGCACGCGATGGTGGCTTCGCCGTCTTGGGCACTGTCCCGCCGCCTCTTGCCCATGGAACACCAAATCCGTCACGGAAACCGCCTCGAAGCGGCTGCCTCACCTGTCTGGTTCTATCGCCCGGGTTCCTGGGGCCGGGTTGCCGCCACGCGCCCGAGCGCCATGCCCTTGACCACGTTCAAGCCTTGCGCCAACACGTAATCGCCGGTGGCGAGCTTCGCATCCGCCGCGTCGGCTGCCGCATTGTCGGAGACTGTGGCGCGGGAATTCTCGTTGGCCAGATGGTTCGGCAGGTCGGCTTCCGAGTTGATCAGGGTGGGTGCCGCGTCCACCTTGCCTACGGCGAGGTCGGCGAGGGCGATGTCGGGGCGGATCCCCTCGGCCTGGATCGATGTGCCGTTTGGCGTGTAGTACCGCGCGGTGGTGATCTTTACTGCGTGCTCGCCGTCCAGCGGCAGCACGGTTTGCACGACGCCTTTGCCAAACGTGCGCTGGCCGACGGTCAGCGCACGGTGATTGTCCTTGAGCGCACCGGCGACGATTTCCGCTGCCGATGCCGTACCGTTATTCGTCAACACCACCACCGGTGCACCGTTGAGGAGGTCGCCAGGGTGCGCCTTGAAGCCCATGTTGGCGTCTTGCAGGCGCCCACGCGTGGTCACGATGACGCCGTGGTCGAGCAAGTCGTCGCTGACGCCGACGGCCGCGGTCAGCAGACCACCGGGGTTGTTGCGCAGGTCCAGCACGGCACCTTTGGGCGCGCCGTGCTGGCTGATGAACGCCGTCAACTTGTGGCTCAGATCGTCCGCGGTGTCGTCCTGGAACTGGCTGATGCGGACGTAGATGTAGCCGGGTTCCAGTTCGCGCAACTTGACGCTGCTGATGGCGATGTTTTCGCGCACCAGATTCAGGTCAATCAACTTGTCGCTGTTGGCGTGCACGATGGTCAGCGCAATCTTGCTGCCAGGCCGGCCGCGCAGTTGTTTGAACATCTTGTCGACGTTTTTTGCGTCCACTACCGTGCCGTTGATCTTGACGATGTTGTCGCCGGACTTGATGCCGGCGCGCGAGGCCGGCGTGTCGTCAATGGGCGAGACGATACGCAGGCCGCCATCCATCTGCAGCACTTCGATACCCAGTCCGCTGTATTGACCGGTGGTGTCTTCGGCGAGCCGCTCCAGGCCTTCCTTGTCCAGATATTCGCTGTGCGGATCCAGTCCGCCGAGCATGCCGGTGATGGCGGCCTTCATCAACGTCTTGCTGTCGACCTTCTCGACGTAGGCCTGACGTACCACCTCGAAGACGCGACTGAAGTTGCGGATGTCATCCAGGTCCACCGCGTCTGCAGCCGCGGCACTGGCGGGCGGGGCGACGTGGGGGGTGGCAACGGCTGCAGGGGCACTGCTGGCAGCCGCCGGTGATGGCGTTTGCGCTCGCGTCAGCGGCGCAGCCAGCGCCAGCCCGAGCGCCAGCAGGGCAGTGTGTTGTACGCAAGAGGAAAGACGCATGCAGGTGGCTCCGTGCAACAGGCAGATGGCGCGCAACGCGCGACGTGGGTGAAGAAGCGCAGTGGATTTCAGCACGGACGCCAAGCATGGGAACGTTACGCCACCCGCAGGTTCCCAGTGTGCACCAACGGCGTCAACGCCGCTGACTCAGCCAACTGCGCGGATCGACCGGTTGGCCGCCCTTGCGCAGCTCGAAATAGCTGCCGGTGTTGACGCCAGTGGGCGGGCTGGCGGTACCGATGGCGGCACCGGCCGCAACCTGGTCGCCGACGCCATGCAACAGGGTTTCGTTGTTGCCATACATGCTCATCCAGCCGTTGCCGTGGTTGAGGATCAGCAGCAAACCGTACCCGCGCAGGAAGCCGGCGTAGATCACCTTGCCGCTTGCCACGGCGTCTACTTCGCTGCCACCGGCGGCCTTGATCAGTACGCCATTGCCGTAGCTGTGCACGGCACCCCGCGCTGGCCACGGCAGGTTGCCGCGAATGTCGGCACTGACCGTACCCGTGCCGATTGGTGGCGGCGTCGGACGGATGGAAGGTTTGCCGCGCCGCGCCTCGCGTGTGGCCGCTTTGCGCGCTGCCGCGGCGCGTGCGCGCTCCTCGCGCGCTGCATCATCGATGGCTTTTTGCAAGCTTGCGACCAGGGTATTGAGCGCTTGCGCGTTTTCTTTCAACGCGGCCAGTTGCCCGGCCTCGCTCTGGTATTGGGCGTCGGCTTCGGCGACGAGCTTTTGTTGCGCGGCGCGTTGGGCGCTGAGCGCCTTGACCTGCTTCCCGCGTTCCACCCGATCCGCCTCCAGCGTTTGCTGTCTGGCCGTGATGTCGGTTTCCAGTTGCTGCAGAGCGACCAGATCGCCCATCAACTGTTGTACGCGCTGGATCCGGTCACGCTGAAAGTACGCCGAATACACCAGGGCACGGGCAATGCGCGCCACGTCCTCGTCCCCGAGCAGCAGGCGCAGGTCGGAGCCACGACCCAGTGCGTAGGTGGCGCGCAACAGTTCGGCGATGGCCGCGCGCTGGCCCTCCAGGCGCTGCTGCAGATCGCTGCGCTGTTGCTGCAGCGCCTGCAGTTGTTGCTGGCCGGCGGCGATGGCGGCGTCGGTTTCGCGCACGGCGCGGGCGGCGCGTGCCACGGCGTTGGCCTGCTGCGCGAGCTGCGCATTGAACTTGTCGCGCCGCGCCGCGGTGTCCGCTTGCTGCTTGCTGAGCGCGGCCATCCGGTCGTGCAGGTCGCGCAGTTTCTGCTTTGCCTCGGCCTGTTGTGCTGCCTGGCTTTGCGCGTCGGCTGGGGCGCTGGCCGTGCCGCAGGTCAGCGCAACAGCGAGCAGACAGCAGCGAATGGCTGGCGCGGTAAGGCGAAGGGGAAAGCGCATGCGCCGATTATCCCCGAGCCGGGGGCCGGTAGCGAGCTGGTGGCTGCCGATCGCCTGGCACGCTGTCAAGAGCGGCCCGGTCTGGCGAGGTGTCGGCGCTCGACGCACCACGCGTATGCTCAACGGTGTCGCACCTGCCCGGTGCGACTCCCGCCTTTCCCCGGAATGCTGGTGAACTCATGTGCCTGATTGCTTTTGCCTGGAACGTGCACCCACGCTGGCGGCTGGTGCTGCTTGGCAATCGTGACGAGTTTCATGCGCGTCCAAGTGCCACGCTGGCGCATTGGCCGGACAGCCCGATCCTGGCTGGTCGCGACCTGCAGGCTGGCGGCACCTGGCTGGGTGCCACGGCGGCGGGGCGCTGCGCCGTGGTGACCAATGTGCGCGATCCCCAGGCGTCGCTTGCCGGTTGGTCGCGCGGCTTGCTGGTCAGCGATTATTTGTCTGGTGCGGGTGGAGCGACCGCACAAGCCCGGACATTGTCGGCCAAGGCAGCCAGCTATCGACCGTTCAACTTGCTGCTGTTTGACGCACACGCTGCATGGGTGCTTGGCAATCACCCGCGCCCACACGTGCGTACGCTCGGTCCCGGGGTGTATGCGTTATCCAACGCGGAGCTGGACACCCCATGGCCCAAAACCTGCGCCATCCGGCAACGATTGCAGGCCTGGGTGACGCGTGCCGACGACGATCCGTTGCCACTGCTGGCGGCGCTGGCCGATGAGCAGGTCGCGGCGGACGAGAAACTGCCGGATACCGGCATTGGCCTGGAGCGCGAACGCTGGTTGTCGTCGGCGTTCGTTCGCGGGGACCGTTACGGTACGCGGGCCAGCACCCTGGTGGCGATCGCGCATGACGGCAGTGGCCTGCTCGTCGAGCGCAGCTTCGGCCCGGGTGGTCGCGCGGAGCGCGAGACCCGGCTGGACTTCGCGGCAAGTTCGTCGGCGATGCGCGAGTAGCGCCGACTGTGTCGCGGGCGTTGGTCGCACGAGCAACGCCACGCGACGCCTACGCGACCGGTCGGTGTTTGCGCCTGCCAGGCGGGTTGGCCGTGCGCTACGTTGCATGTGACCGATCGCAACGGAGTGCGCCGTGAACCGTCGATGGCTGCTGTTGATCACGGTCGGAGCCGTGTGTGGTGCCGCGCAGGCGCAGGATTGTCCACCCTGGTCGAGCACGCAGGCGCAGCGGGAAATGACGGCGCTGGTCGCACGCGTGGATGGCTGGAATCACGCGTACCGGGTGACAGGCCAGTCGCCCGTGGATGACGCCGTTTACGATCAGGCGCTGCATCGCCTCGACGTGTGGCGCGGGTGCTTTCCCGCGCAGGCGCCGGCACGGCCGTCCCACCTTGGCGATGCCGGTGGCACCGTCCGGGCACCGGTGGCGCAGACCGGCCTGGCCAAGTTGCCGGATGGCGTCGCACTGGCAGAGTGGATGCGTGCACGTCCCGCCGGCGACTTGTGGGTGCAGCCGAAAGCCGATGGCGTTGCAGTGACGTTGCTGTATGTGGATGGCCGGTTGCGGCAGGCCGTCAGTCGTGGCGATGGAGTCCACGGCAGCGACTGGACGGCCAAAGCTGCGCGCATTCGGGCGATTCCCCGGCAGTTGCCGAACGCACCGCCGCGCGTGGTGCTGCAAGGCGAGTTGTATTGGCGCTTCCGCGATCACGTGCAAGCACGCGATGGGGGCGTCAACGCCCGCTCCGCGGTGGCCGGCGCGTTGGCGCGGACGCGCCTGGATGCGGCCACGGCGCAACGTATCGGCCTCTTTGTCTGGGACTGGCCGAGCGGACCGCCGGACATGGCGCAACGTTTGGCCGGCTTGCACGCAATGGGCCTGGAGGACAGCGTGACCTACACGCAGGCAGTTGCCACACTGGCGGACGTGCAGCGTTGGCGCGAGCAGTGGTATCACCACGGCATGCCGTTTGCCGCCGACGGGACGGTCGTGCGTCAGGGGCGTCGCCCGCCAGCGTCAAGCTGGCAGGCACGGCCGCCGACGTGGGCGGTGGCGTGGAAATATCCCGCCGCACAGGCGTTGGCCGAAGTCAGCGCGGTGACCTTCACCGTGGGCCGCACTGGGCGCATCACGCCGGTGCTGGAGTTGCGCCCGGTGCAGCTGGACGATCACCGGGTGCAGCGGGTCAGCGTGGGTTCGCTGCGCCGTTGGCAGCAGCTCGACATCCGCCCCGGCGATCACGTCGAGGTGGCGCTGGCGGGCCTGACCATTCCGCGCCTGGTGTCGGTCGCTTGGCACGCCCAGCAGCGCGTGCCGGTCGCGGCGCCTGATCCGCGCACACACAATGCGTGGAGCTGCTGGCAAAACAGCCCCGGGTGCGAGCAGCAATTCCTGGCGCGCCTGGTCTGGCTCGGTGGCAGCCACGGCCTGCGGCTGGCTGGTGTGGGTCGGAAGACGTGGCAGGCGTTGATCGACGCCGGGCTCGAACATGACTTGCTTGACTGGTTGCAGCTGACACCGTCGCAGCTTGCTGCGGTTCCGCAGCTCACGCCCGCGGATGCACAGGCGTTGGCGCAGACTTTTGCCGGGGCGCGGCGCCAACCGCCGGCTCGCTGGCTGCCCGCGCTTGGCGCGCCTGCCAGCGCCGCCTTGACTGCAGCGCAGTGGCATACGTGGCTTTTGCGCAGCGCGGATGACTGGGCGCAGGTCGCAGGGGTGGGCGCCGGCCGTGCGCGACGACTTGCGCAGTTTTTCACCCAGCCCGTTGTGCGCACGCAGCTGGAACGTCTGCGCGCTGCAGGGGTACAGGGCTTTTGAGTCGCCGTACGGGCAGTTGCCAGGGTATACGCCGCAGGCACGCCGCGCCGCGTGAGCCTCGACGCGTGCGGTCATGCCGCCGATGCGCGACCGCGCGCAACAAGTCAGCTCTGGAGTTCGCCGTCGACGTAATACCAACGCGTGCCTTCGCGTACGAAACGACTGATCTCATGCTGGCGCTGGGCGCGACCGCCACCGAAACGATAGCGGGCGACAAACTCCATGGTTGCGTGCCCGGCATCGATGGCGTGTCTGGCACGAATCTCGAGGCCGAGCCAGGTGGGCGCCGGTTGCTGTGCAGCCAGCGACAGTGCGTCGGGTCGCGTGTCGGGGTGCCACGTGTCCAGCAGATATTCTTCGCGCTGCATGACATAGGCGCTGTAACGCGAGCGCAGCAGTGCCTCGGCGGTGGCTGCGGCGGCACCGGCATGCAGCGGCCCACAGCAACGCTGGTATCCGGCGGGGTTCCCGCACGGGCATGGTGGCAAGCCGGCAGCGGACTTCATGCGCTTTGTCCAGGCGGCTCGCGCGGCGCAACCTGACGCGAGTCTGCCGTGCCGGCACGCCAGCGGCATCGTCGAGCGCGGTTCATGCGCGACGCTGCCACACGCGACAAAGGTTGTTGGCCGGCATCGCGAGGTCCGTGTGCAAAGTGAAGCCGGCGCGGCTGGCCAGTGTGTCGACTGCTTCGGCGTCGCGGATGCCCATGCGTGGGTCGGTCGCGCGCAGTGAGCGGTCGAACGCCGCATTGCTGTCGCTGGTGAAACGCCCGTCGATATTGAACGGTCCGTAGATGACGAGCTTCGCACCGGGACCGGTAAGCGCCGGCAAGTGGGCGAAGAGCTGCTCCACCTCGGACCACGCCATGATGTGCAGCGTATTGGCGCTGAAGATCGCGTCGAACGGTGTCCGCGGCCATGGCCCGGTGTTGACATCCAAGGCCAGCGGTGCCGGCGTATTGGGCAGTGCCGCAGCGCGCAGCCAGGCCCGGATGCCCGGCAGGTTTTGCGCCCGGTCCGAAGTCTGCCAGACCAGGTGCGGCAAGGCGGCGGCAAAATGCACGGCGTGCTGGCCGCTGCCGCTGCCAATTTCCAGTACCTGGTGGCGGTCGGCAAAGTGCACGCGCAGCACGTCGAGGATGGGCCCGCGATTGCGCTCGCAGGCAGCGCTGCGGGGTTTGTCCGTCATGGCCGAAAGCGTGCGTGCCTCATGCCGGTCGGCCGCGCAACACGCGCGCCGGGAGCATCAGCAGTGCACGCAGGAAGGCGAATACGGCGCCCACGGTGATACCCACCAGCCGCAGCGGCAAGGTCAGCAGCCAAACGATCGGGTACAACACCAGCGCCAGCAGCGCCAGTGGCCAGCAGAACACGAGCAACAACAGCCACAACAGGAAGCCGGTCATGAGTGAGCCCTCAGGCCGATGGAGATGCGCCGCACTGTAACTCACGCCCGGCGCCGCGCGCAGGTGTCTCTCGCCACCCTTTCAGGTGGCGTGGGGCACGACGCGCGCGACGAGTGCCACCGCGTCCGGATGCACGGTGACCTCGCTCGCGCGCGGGTCGACCAGCCGCCACGCATCACCGGCATGCAGCACACCGTCGACGGTGTCGATGACGCCATGCGCGCAGTAGACGAGCACGACGGCGGGGTCAGGTACATACGCTGCAGGTTCGCGCCACACCTGCAGCTCGCCGCGTGCCAGCGCGCGTCGCACCATCAGGTTGAAGTCCCGGGTGGGGCCGCCGACAAGATGCACGTCGACGGCAGCTTCACCGGGAAACGCGAACGGCACGAACGGCGTGGTCAGCGCGTGCACGTGGCCGGCGTCCAGCGTCATGCTGAAGCCGGCGCCTGCAAGCAGCGCGATCACGCGGTCGATGCCGGGAAATGCCGAGAATGGTGCGGCACTGGTCACCTCGGCAATGCTCACCCGCCACAGGAAGCCGGTGCTGTCAGCGGTGGACGGCTGGACGGCTATCTCGCGGGTCCGGCCCAGGCCGTTCTTCCACAGCCGGGGCGGGCAGTCGGCCAGGTGGATGATCATGCCGTTTTCTCGATCACCTGCCGGAATGGTGGCAGCGCCCGCAGCATGCCGCTGCCGTAGCGTTTCGTCACCACGCGGCGATCCAGCAGCACGATGCGACCATGGTCGGTTTCGTTGCGGATCAGGCGCCCGCAATATTGGGTAAGCAGACGCGTGGCGTCGGGCACGCTCACCTCGATGAACGGATTGCGGCCGCACGATTCCAGCCATTCGGCATAGGTGGCGCCAACCGGGTCGGTGGGCACCGCAAAAGGCAGTTGCGTGATCACCACGGTTTCGCACAGCTTGCCCGGCAGATCCAGGCCTTCACCAAAGGACGCCAGCCCAAACAACGTGCTGCCCTTGCCGGCTTCGACATCCGCGCAGTGCTCGGCGACCAGCTGCGATTTGCCCAGTGAGCCTTGCGCGCGCACCTTGCGCACTTGCGCGATGGGCAGTTTCTGCAGCACCCGTTCGAGTTTCGCACGCGAGGTGAACAGCACCAGGTTGCCGGCGTCCCAGTCCAGATTTGCCGCCAGCCAGGCGCTGATTTCGTCGGCGTGGGCCTCGCGCGCGTCCGGCAGCGTACGCATTGCCGGAATCTCGAGTCGGGCCTGTCCGGCCAGATCAAATGGCGAAGGCAGGCTTAACGTCACCGCGTCGTCGGGCAAGCCGACCGCGTCAGCGAAGCCGCGGAAGTTGCCGCCGGCGCTGAGCGTGGCCGAGGTCAGCACGACGCCACTGGCGTTGTCCCACAACACGCTGCGCAACAGGCCGCCGGCGGATACCGCCGAAGCATGGCAAACCAGTTGCTGGTCGCTGCTCAACGTGACCCAGCGCGCAAGTGGCGGCGCGTCGTCGGGATCGGCGCTGGCCCACGCACGCCAGCACGTCGCCTGCCGGCCGAGACGTTCCAGCGCCATGCCAAGTTCCCGGGACAGCGCTTCCTGCGCCGGTCCGCCATGGGTCATCTCGACCACGGCGCGACGGATTGCGGTGAGCCAGCGCAGGACTTCGCCAGTGCCCAGATTCAGCGCCCGTGCGTGGTCGACCCATGGCGCTGGCAACTGGCCGAGCGAGCCGCGATAGACGGGTTCCCTGGCGTTGGCATCGGGCACCCAGCTGAGGCGGATTTCCCGCTCCAGCGCCTCCATGGCTTGACCCAGCTCCTGCAGTTTCGCATCGCCCTGGTCGAGGCGCAGCTTGCCCAGTATTTCCTTGTCGGTCAGCGCATAGGCCGCGCGGATTTGCCGGCCGAGGCGGCCCAACTGGCGCACGTTGGCGCCCATGTAGACTTCGGCTGCACCGCGCGCGATGGCCTTGTCGGCGAGATGGTGGCCTTCGTCGAAGATATACAGCGTCTCGCTTGGCGGTGGCAGGATCACGCCGCCCCAGCCTTCCTTTTCACCGGGCATGGTGAGGTCGGCCAGTACCAGGTCCTGATTCGCCACGATGATCTCGGCCTCGTCCACCGCCCGCCGCGCGGCAAAAAATGGGCATTTGGCGAAGTACGCGCACTTGCGCCCGGTGCAACCACCGGCGCTGGTGGTCACCATCGGTCGCAGAAGGTCACTGACTGGCTCCGGCGCGCGGTCCAGGTCACCGTCCCATTCGCCGCTGGCAAATGCGCTGGAGAGCTTCGCCAGTGCCTGTCGGTCGCGCGGCTGTGGCGGTTTGGCCCACAGTGTCAGCTCTGCGTCGACGCCGGCCAGTCCGAGCTGTCCGGCGTCCTCCATGCTGTGCATGGCCAGGGCCAGGTTGCGTGGGCACAGGTAGCGCCCCCGGCCCTTGGCGAGTGCCACGCTGGCCTCGAGCCCGTTCAGTTGCAGGTACAGCGGGATATCGCTGCGCATCAATTGTTCCTGCAGCGCCACGGTGGCAGTGGCGATCAGCAATCTCTTCTTCTGGAAACGGGCTACCGCGACCCCTGCAATCAGGTAGGCCATGGATTTGCCGGTGCCCGTCGGGGCTTCGATCGCCGCCGCCCCACCGTTGCGAGCGAAGGCTTTGGCTACTTCGGCGATCATGCGGCCCTGGGACGCGCGCGCGCGAAAGCCCGGCAGGCCCGCTTTCAGGCAGGCGTACGCGGCGCGGATGGCGTCCTTGGTGCTATCGGCGAGCATGGCAACCACAGGTGTTGGATTCCAGATTCTAGCCGGGCTGCGCGGGGTGAGGACCGCCGGTGCGCAACTTTTGCCAGCGATTGGCTGGTTTTTTGCATAAAAGTTCGGGTTGGCGACGACGGCCGCCGGTCATTCGCCCGTGTCAACAGCGTTTTCGTTCATCGGAGACAATCTCACTTGCCATGAACACCCTTCGCCACATCGCCATCACCGCTCTGGATGAGCCCGGGCAGACCGCGTGGTTCACCCACTTGGTGGAGGCTACGACGCCGGACCAGGTGGGTGCGCTGATCGTGGAGCTGGTGGAAGGATCGTGCCGTGGTGTCGAGGCCGCGTTGTTCTGGCCCAGCAGTCGTTCCGACATGTTTCAATCGACTGCCGATGATGTCCCCCAGGCATGGGCGCCGCCCTTGGTGCAGTCAGCCTTGCGGGCGCCGGACGGTATGGCGCACGCGGGTCGGATGACGGCGGTACGTCTGCTGGAGCGCGAACGGGTAGTGCTGTTGCTGAAGCTGCCGGAAGGCTTGGACGCCCAGTCGCTGCTGGATGCACTGGAGACAACATTACCGCTGGGGGTGCGGCGGTTTTATCACGCGACCAAACTGCTCGATCTGCACGATTCGCACCGGCAGCTGGAGCGGTCCGAACATCTGCAGCGCGCACTGTTCGCGATCTCCGACCTGGCCGGTTCGGCACTCGACATGCCACAGATGTTGCAGGGCATACATCGTGTGATCAGCACACTGATGTACGCGGAGAATTTTTTCATCGTGCGCTGCGATATTGCCCGCGGCACCCTGCGCTTCCTCTATTACGCCGATGAGCGCGATGAACAGGCGGACGAAACCGCGTCCGAGGAAGTGCTTGAGGATCTGCGTGGTTCGGCTACCTGGCACGTGCTGACCAAGGGTCGCCCACTGATGGGCGACTACGCCCAACTGGTCGCGCAGACCAACGGCGAGTTGGTCACTATCGGCCCGTCCAGTACGGACTGGCTCGGTGTGCCCATGTTGAGTGACGGCCAGGTGCACGGCGCGCTGGTGGTGCAGACGTATGGCGCCGGGTTGACGTATTCGGCGGAAGATCGCTCGCTGCTGGAATTCGTTGCCAATCATGTGTTGACGGCGTTGGAGCGCAAACAGAACAAGGATGAACTGGAGCAGCGTGTGCTCAAGCGCACCAGCGAACTGGCTGACGCCAATCGCGGCCTGCAGCAGGAGGTGCTGGAGCGCCAGCGTGCCGAGCAGTTGCAGGCGGTGTTGTTCCAGCTGGCGCAACTGGCCACGGCCGACATCGACCAGACCGAGTTTTATCAACGCGTACATGCCGTGGTCGGCACCTTGCTGAATGCCGAGAATTTCTTTATCGCGTTGCTGTCAGCGGATCGTTCGCGGTTGGATTTCCCGTACTACGTGGACGCCGGCAAGCGGCAGATGAAGACGCGGGTATTGGGTCGCGGACTGAGCGAATATGTGTTGCGCAGCGCCAAGCCGCTGCTGGTGCTGTCAGCGCAAGTGGATGCGCTCGCGGCGGCCGGCGAAATCAGTGTCAACACTGGTCCACGTTCTGCGTCCTGGCTGGGCGTGCCGTTGCGGGTCAATGACGCGGTGATTGGCCTGGTGGCCGTGCAGAGCTATGAAGAGGGCGTGACCTATGGCGCGGCTGATCAGGAACTGCTGGCGTTTGCCGCGCTGCAGATTGCCAACAGCATCTTTCGCCGGGATGCCGCACTGGCATTGCACGAGGCAAACGCGCAACTGGAGCAGCGGGTCGAGGCGCGTACCCGGGAGCTGCGCGAGCAGATCGCCCAGCGCGAACAGATCCAGCAGCAACTGAAGCATCAGATACTGCATGACCAACTCACCGGGTTGCCCAATCGCGGGCGCCTGCGCCTGCGCATCGATCAACTGCTGGAGCTGATGCAGCGCGAACCGGAGCGCCATTGTGCCTTGCTGTATCTGGACGTCGATCGCTTCAAGGTCGTCAATGACAGCCTGGGCCATCTGGCCGGCGACGCGGTCCTGAAAGGGGTGGCGCAACGGCTGCTCAGCTGTGTGCACGAGCCGGACATGGTGGCGCGTTTGTCCGGTGATGAGTTTGCACTGCTGCTGGACTCGACCGACTCACCCGGTGACGCGATGCGGGTCGCCGCACGTGTGCTGGAGGCCGTCAACATGCCGCTGCGGGTAGCCGGTGAGGACCTGTTGCCGGCGGCCAGCATCGGCGTTGCGCTGGGCGACGCCAACTACCAGACGGCGGATGACTTGCTGCGCGATGCGGACGTGGCGCTGTATCGTGCCAAGCGCGAAGGGCGCAACCGCGTCGAATTGTTCACCGCGGCGTTGGCGCGCAACGTGGTGGATGTGCTGGGCATGGAAGCGGATTTGCGCCATGCGTTGCAGCACAACGAGTTCGAGCCGTTTTTTCAGCCGCTGCGGCGTCTGGCTGACGGCAAACTGGTGGGCGTCGAGGCGCTGCTGCGCTGGCATCATCCCCGGCGCGGATTGCTGCTGCCGTATGACTTCCTGAAAGTGGCCGAAGACAGCGGGCTGATCGAGGCGATCGACTGGCGCATGTTCGAGTTGAGCTGTCGCGCGATGGCCGGTTATCTCGTCGGCAACATGTTTGTCACCATCAATGTTTCTGCGCTGCACCTCGGTCGCCCGGGATTCTCCACGCGCCTGCTGGGTCTGTTGGAGAGCACCGGGTTGGACAGCCACCAGTTGGTCATCGAGGTCACGGAAGGTTCCTTGCTCGGTGATCCGGAGCAGGTACGTTGTGTGTTGCAGGGGTTGCGCGAGCACGGCATCGGCGCCGCGCTGGATGACTTCGGTACAGGTTATTCATCGCTCAGCTACCTGCATTCGTTGCCGTTGCGGCTACTCAAGATCGATCGCGCATTCGTGCAGGCAATGGGTGAGCGCGATCATCAAAACTCCTCCACGGTGGTGGCCACGATCATTGCGCTGGCGCGTGCGCTGAACATGCAGGTGATTGCCGAAGGCATCGAAACCCAGGACGAACAGGATGCCCTGCGCGCCATGGGCTGTGAGCTTGGCCAAGGCTACTTGCTTGGTTGTCCGTTACCGCTGGCGCAGTGGCAGGAATTTCGCACCTGCACGACACAGCAGCCCGATCCGGACCTGACGCTGCCGGTACATGGGGTGCATGTCGGCTGATTGCGGCATCGCGTTGTTTCGGCAGCTGGGTCGCCGGCCGCAGTCAGCGGGTAGAGGGCGCGTTGGCGTGCAGCGCGAGGGCGATGGACTCGGCGACACGAATGCCGTCGACTGCTGCGGACAGAATGCCACCGGCATAACCGGCACCTTCGCCGGCGGGATACAGGCCGCGCGTGTTGCGACTCTGCAGGCTGGCATCGCGGGTGATCCGCAGCGGTGACGAGGTGCGGGTTTCCACGCCGGTGAGCACTGCATCGTGCATGGCGTAACCCTTGAGTTGGCGCCCGAACGCAGGCAGTGCCTCGCGGATGGCGGCAGTCGCGTATTCAGGCAGCGCCTGCTCCAGATTGCCCGGCGTCACCCCCGGCTGGTACGAAGGTTGTACATCGCCAAGGGTCTGCGATGCCCGCCGTGCAAGAAAATCGCCGACCCGTTGCACCGGCGCACTGTAGTCTTCGCCGCCAAGTACGAAGGCGCGGCTTTCCAGTGCGCGCTGCAAGGCGATGCCGGCCAGTGGACTGCCGCTGGCGTCGAACGGCGCGAAATCCGCCGGCTCGATGCCCACCACGAGTGCCGCATTTGCATTGCGCTCGTTGCGTGAATACTGGCTCATGCCGTTGGTGACGACGTGTCCGGCCTCGCTGGTGGCGGCCACCACGGTGCCGCCCGGACACATGCAGAAGCTGTACACAGTGCGTCCGCGGCCGGCGCCGTTGGCCGCGCAGTGGTGCACCAGTTTGTAGTCCGCCGCGCCGAGCAGCGGATGGCCGGCTTGTGGCCCGAACAACGCGTGGTCGATCACGGACTGCGGGTGCTCGATGCGGAAGCCGATGGAGAACGGCTTCGGCTCCATGTACACGCCGCGCGCATGCAGCATCGCGAAGGTATCGCGGGCGCTGTGGCCAATCGCCAGCACCACGTGATCGGCGCGAATCTGTTCGCCGCCGCCCAGCGTCACGCCGCGTATGTGGGTCTGGCCGTTGGTCGCCGGCTCGAGCAACAGATCGTCCACGCGGCTGCTGAAACGAATCTCGCCGCCGAGTGCCTCGATCGTGGCGCGCATGTTCTCGACCATCGTCACCAGGCGAAACGTGCCGATGTGCGGCTTGCTGACGTACAGGATCTCTTCGGGTGCACCGGCCTTGACGAACTCTTCCAGCACCTTGCGCCCATGATGCAGCGGGTCGCGGATCTGGCTGTGCAGCTTGCCATCGGAAAACGTACCGGCGCCGCCCTCGCCAAACTGCACGTTGGATTCGGGATGCAGCTCGCGCTTGCGCCACAGGTCCCAGGTGTCCCGCGTGCGCTCGCGCACCGCCTTGCCGCGTTCCAGCAGCAGCGGGCGCAAGCCCATTTGCGCCAGGATCAATCCGGCAAACAAGCCGCAGGGCCCGGTACCGATTACGATCGGGCGCAACTGGCCGATTGGCGTTGCATGCGTGACGAAGTGGTAGCTGGTGTCTGGCGCGGACTTGAGGTGCGGATCGTCGGCAAAGCGCTGCAGGAGCGCGGCGTCTTGTGTCGTTTGCAGGTCCAGCGCGTAGATCAGCGCGATCGCGCCGCGCTTGCGGGCGTCGTAGCCGCGACGCGCCACGGTGTAGCTGGTCAAGGCCGTGGCATCGATATCCAGTCGCTGGAGAATGGCGGCAGTGAGCGCCGCTGCGGAGTGATCCAGCGGCAGTCTCAGATCAGTCAGTCGCAACATGCGGGTGCAGCCAGGCAGTGGAGGGACGTATGTGCAGTGCGTATGGCCGTCATGGCACCCCGGCCGGGATCACGCCGGTTCCCCGCTGGCGCGGGGTTCCGGACGCGAGGGCCGCCGCTGGCGGCCTTGCGAGTTGAGTCAGCTGCACAGGGCGCTCAGGCGCCGAGAAAATCCCGCTTGCCGATTTCGGTGCCGATCTGGCGCAGGATGTCGTACGCCGTGGTGCAGTGGAAAAACACGTTTGGCAACACGTATTCCAGCAAGTAGGGCTGCCCAAGAAAATGGTGGTCGCCGCTGCGCATGTGCAGGACGATGGCACGCTCCTCACTGCCGTCGAGCTGTTCCGGGGTGAACGTATTCAGGTAAGCGATGACGCGCTCGAGGCGTTCGTCCAGTTGCGCCAGGGTAGTTTCGTTGTCTTCGATCTTCATCGGCTCGACGCCGGCCAACCGCGCCACGCCGCCCTTGGCCATGTCAGTGGCGGTCTGCACCTGGCGCAGCAACGAGAACATGTCCGGTATCAGCCGGGTCTGCAGCAATACCTCATCGCTGACGCCCTTGGCTTTGGCGTGCGCAGCGCCTTGTTTCAGCACATGGGCCAGGTTGGTGAGCGCGCGCGTGAGAACCGGCACGCTGGCCTGATACATCGAAAGGGTCATGGACATACTCCGTTGGTGATAGGGGAGGCCGCTGGCTGGCGACAGATTGCTGGCCGTGCGCCCTACTCAAATTGCCACTGCGCATCATACGGCGACGCCTGCAGGTTCGGTGGCACGCGGGTCGCGATACGATAGGCACATCTTTTGCGCGAGATGGCCATGTTGCGACGATTGCTCGGTGTTTCCGTACTGATTGCGCTGGCGGGCTGTTCGCCTGGCGGGCAGGATGTTCCGGCGGCGACGCCGCTGGCACCGTCGGCAGAGCTGGCGCCAGCATCTGCGCACACTGCGCCGGCTGGCGCGACCAGCGGTGTGCACGCCGTCGTCGAAAACAACCAGACGTCCGACGATCCGGCGCAGCAGCGACTGGCCGCCTACGCCACGGTAAAACTGACCGCTGATCTGTCGGCGTTCGACGCCAGACAGAAGAAAATGCTTGCATTGCTGATAAAAGCGGCCGACAGCATGAACGCCATTTATTGGCAGCAGGCGTGGGGCGATCAGGGCGCCTTGCTGGCCAGCATACGGGACCCGGCCACGCTCGAACTGGCGCAAGTCAACTACGGGCCCTGGGATCGGCTGGACAACGATGAGCCGTTTGTCGCCGGGATCGGCGAACGGCCACCCGGCGCACAGTTTTATCCGGTGGACATGACCAAGGCCGAGTTCGAACGCTCGCCACTCAAGGACAAGACCTCGCTGTACACCTTGCTGCGCCGCAACGCGCAAGGCCAGTTGATCAGCGTGCCGTACCACGCGGCCTACAAGGTCGAACTGGAAAAGGCCGCCGGTCTGCTGCGCGATGCCGCCAAGCTGGCGCACGACGCCGGCTTCAGGAAATACCTGACGCTGCGTGCCGCCGCGCTGCTCAATGATGACTACCAGCCCAGCGATTTCGCCTGGATGGCGATGAAGAAAAACCCGGTCGACATCGTCATCGGCCCGATCGAGACCTACGAAGATCAGCTGTATGGTTACAAGGCCAGCTACGAGTCGTACGTGCTGATCAAGGACCAGGCGTGGAGCAAGCAACTGGCACGCTTCGCCAAATTTTTGCCCGAACTGCAGCGCGAGCTGCCGGTGCCGGATCGCTACAAGGCGGAAAAACCCGGCTCCGATGCGGATCTGAACGCCTACTTTGCGATCTATTACGCCGGCGATGCGAATGTCGGCGCCAAGACCATCGCCATCAATCTGCCCAACGACGAGCAGGTACAACTGCAAAAAGGCACGCGCCGGCTGCAGCTGGAAAACGTGATGCAGGCGAAGTTCGAGCGCATCATGCTGCCCATCGCGCGCGAGCTGATTGTCGATGAGCAGCAACCCAACCTCACGTTCGACGCGTTCTTTCAAAACACCATGTTTCATGAGGTGGCGCACGGGTTGGGGATCAAGCATGTGCTTGGCGGCAAGGACACAGTGCGCAAGGCACTGCGGGATCAGGCGTCGAGTTTCGAGGAAGGCAAGGCCGACATCCTCGGCCTGTACATGGTGACCAAGCTGGCCGCAAAGGGTGAGCTGGACAAATCGACGCTGATGAACAATTACGTCACGTTCCTGGCCGGCATCCTGCGTTCGGTGCGCTTTGGTGCGAGCGACGCGCATGCCCGCGCGAACATGGTGCGCTTCAACTTCTTCAAGCAGCAGGGCGCGTTCACGCGCGATGAAACCACCGGGCGCTACCGCGTCAATTTCGACAAGATGGCCGCGGCCATGAACGCGCTGTCCGCCAAGCTGCTGACCATCCAGGGCGACGGTGATTACGCTGCCGCCAAGCAGCTCAGCGATCAGCTGGGCGCAGTGGATGCCGAACTGGCCGGGGACTTGCGGCGACTGGATCAGGCCCATATCCCGGTGGATATTCGTTTCGAGCAAGGGCCTGCCGTGTTGGGCTTGAGCCAGCCCTGACGCGCGGCAACACCAGGGTGTGAAGACGGCGGGCAGTGCCCGCCCTACGGAGTCGGCTTCGCCCCATGAACACATCGGAAGCACTATCGGGAACGGCCCACGGGCAACCAAAGGCGGCCCGGTAGAGCACCAAACAGTTGTAGGGCGGGCACTGCCCGCCGGACGCCCGGGTGGTGTTGTCGTAGGGCGGGCACTGCCTGCTCGTGCTGTGTCAAAAGGAGGACACCAAAGGCTGGCGGGCAGTGCCCGCCCTACGTGGAATGCATGTGGCTGGCGGCGGCGATCCACTCGGCGACGGCCTGCGGATGCTCCAGGTGCAAGTGGTGACAACCGTTCATGTGGCTGATCTGGATGTGGCCGACGCAGGCGGCACGCTCGCGCATCATCGCGCCAGGCAGATACGGTGTTTCCGGCTGCGCCAGCAACAGGGCGCTCGGTGCATCGATGCCGTGCAACAACGCACGGATTTGTGCTTCGGCCATGCGCAATGCCGACGAGCGCGTCAGGCGTGAGTCGCTGCGCCAGCACCAGCCACCGTCGACTTCGCGCACGCCGCGTTCGACGATCGGTCGCGCCAGTTCACTGCGCAAGCCGCTGGCGATGCTGCGTGCACTGATGGCCTGGTCGATGCTGCGAAACAGTCGCAGTGGCCGGCGCGGACCGGGCTGCGGCACGAGCGCGTCGCGAAAGCGCTGCAGCGTGCGGGTACTGTCGTCGCCCAGCGGTCCCAGCCCTTCAATCAGCAGCAACTGGCAGATGCGCTGCGGGGTCGCCGCCGCCACCAGCGATGCAACCCCGGCGCCAAGGGAGTGGCCGAGCAAGGTGTAGTTGCCAAAACCCAGCACATCGACTGCTGCCAGCGCGGCGCGGGCGTAATCGATGAAGTGATAACTCGCCCCGGCGGGCAGATGGTCAGAGTGACCGTGGCCGGGCAGATCCAGGGCCAGCACGTGGAAATGCCGGGCCAGCAGCGGTGCCAGCAGCGCAAAGCTGCCGGCGTTGTCCAGCCAGCCATGCAGTGCAACCAGTGGTGGCAAACCCGGGTCGCCCCAGGCCCGGGCACCGAGCGTGAGGTGCGGCAGCTCGATGCGCAGTTCGGCTGACTGGCTCACGGTGTGGTCGCGGTGCGCGGCGCGTGCTCCGGCCAGCCTTGCAGGTGGCGCATGATCAGCGCGGCCAGGCTGTCGACCTGGGCGCTGCTGGCGTTGAGTGCGGGGATGTAGCGCAGCGCCGCGCCGCCAGCTGCGTGGAAGAAATCCCGGTTCTGCATGGCGATTTCCTCCAGCGTTTCCAGGCAATCCACGGCAAAGCCCGGGCACGCGACGTCAAGCGTTTTCACGCCACTGGCCGCCAGCTCCCGCACGGTCACGTCAGTGTACGGATGCAACCAGCGCTCACGCCCCACGCGCGACTGAAAACTCACCAGCAGCTCGGTATCGCCCAGACGCAGGCGCTCGCGCAGCCGTCGCGCCGTGGTCTGGCAATGTTCGGGATAGGGGTCGCCCAGTTGCGCGTAGCGCTCGGGAATACCGTGGAACGACAGCAATAATTTGTCGCCACGGCCGTTTGCGGCCCACCAGTGCTCAATGCTGCTGGCCAGCGCTTCGATGTGGCCGGGATCATCGTGATAGTCGTTGATCAGGCGCAGCTCAGGCGGCCAGCGCAGAACCTTGAGCGCATCGGCAACGGCGTCAAGCACCGACCCGGTGGAAGTTGCCGAATACTGCGGATACAAGGGCAACACCAGCAACCGGCGCACGCCGGCACGTTGCAGCCGGGCGATGGTCGATTCCACCGCAGGCTCGCCGTAGCGCATGGCCAATTCCACCCGCAACGCACCCGGTGCCTGCCGGTTGAGCTCCGCCTGCAGTGCCGTGGCCAGCGCCTCGCTGTAGACCCGCAGTGGGGAGCCTTGCGCCATCCAGATTTTTGCGTAGGCGCGGGCCGAGCGCGCCGGCCGGGTACGCAGGATGAAGCCGTGCAGGATCAACCACCATAGCCAGCGGCGATAATCAACGACGCGTGCGTCGCCGAGGAATTGCGCCAGGTACGGACGCAACGCGGCCGCCGTCGGTGCGGTTGGCGTGCCCAGATTTACCAGCAACACCGCCGCCTGAATGCCGCCATCGGCCGGTGCGTGGGAATCGGCATCAACGCCGGTATAGTGAATGTTGCGTGGCATCGTGGTGTGCGTTCGAATCAAGACCGCCAGTCTGCCACAAGCGCCGTTCCAGCCAGGAACATCACCGACCGCCGTGGAGACGTCCATGTTCAAGACATCGCTGCATTACCTGCTGCTGGGTTCCCTGCTTTTGCTGTTGCCGGCGGTTGCCGTGCACGCCGAGGATCCGCCGCTGGTCCGCGCGGACAACGCGGTACGCGTGCTCAATGAGATCATGCAGGCACCGGACAAGTCGATCCCGCAGGATCTGCTGCGTGATGCGCGCGCGATCGCGGTAATTCCGGACCTGGTCAAGGCCGGATTCATCTTTGGGGGGCGTCGCGGCGAAGGGCTGATCTCGGTGAAGACCCGGGATGGCACCTGGTCCAACCCCAGCTTCATCACCATGACCGGCGGCAGCGTGGGCTTCCAGGTGGGGGTGTCGTCCACGGACGTGGTACTGGTGTTTCGTACCCAGCGCGGTGTGGATTCCATCGTGCGCGGCAAGTTCACGCTGGGCGCGGATGCGTCAGCTGCCGCCGGCCCGGTCGGGCGCACCGCCACGGCCGCCACGGATGCGAATCTGAAAGCGGAGATTTATTCCTATTCGCGCACTCGTGGCCTGTTTGCCGGCGTGGCGCTGGATGGTTCGGCGCTGCGCATTGACTATGATGCAAACGCATTGGTGTATGGTGCAGGCGTGACGCCACGGCGGATTTTCGAGGGTGGGGTGAGCAATGTCCCTGGCGCCGTGGTGAAATTTCGCGATCAGCTCGAAGAGTACACTTCGCGCTAATACAGAAACCTGATTGCGTGCAGCGCACAGGCTGTGCCGACGCTTTCGCCTGGAGGTTCGACATGAGCATTTGGCATCTGGTCATTCTGCTGGTAGTGGTCGTTGTCGTGTTCGGCACCGGCAGGTTGGCAAAAATCGGTCCCGATCTCGGTGCCGCAATCCGGGGCTTCAAGAAAAGCATGAGTGGTGATGAGGCGGACGCGTCGGCCACCAAACCGGTTGCGCCCGAGGTGTTGTCGGCGGATCCACCAGCTGCCGACAGCACCACCCAGACGCAGCGCGACCACACGCAAAGCAAGTAAGTCGCGGCGATGATCGAGATCAGCTTCGCGAAGTTGGTGGTGCTCGCGCTGATCGCGTTGATTGTGCTGGGCCCGGAGAAACTTCCTGTCGTGGCGCGCACTGCCGGCGCCCTGATCCGGCGCGTGCGTGGCGGCTGGGACACCGTGCGTGCGGAGGTGGAGCGCGAGCTGGAAGTGGAAGAAATCCGGCGTGCAGCCCGTGAGGTGGTGGCGCAAAAAGATGCCATGCAAGCGGAGCTGAATGCGACACTGAAGGAAGTGCAGGATGTCGCCCGCACGGTTACCGCCGACGATCCTGCCGTGCCGGTGGCGATCGCCCATGATGAACCTGCGCTCACGCCCGATGCGCGTGAACCCGATGCCGCGGCAGCAGAGCTGGCGGCCGCGCCTGCCGACGATTTGTTCGCCAGCGCCGTGGATGCCCCGGCGCCGGGCGATAGGGCCGCGAGCGCCACAGCGGAGCCGAAACATGGCAGCGTCTGAACCAGATTCCGATTCCGATGCCGATGCCGAGGTCGATCTGGAACAGGGCCTGTTTTCGCACCTGATGGAGCTGCGTTCGCGGCTGCTCAAGGCCGCCATCAGTGTGTTCGTGGTGCTGGTTGCCCTGGTGCCGTTTGCCAACCGGCTGTATGCGGAGCTGGCTGCGCCCTTGGTCGCGCGTTTGCCGCAAGGTGCGCACCTGATTGCCACCGAGGTGGCAAGTCCGTTCATCACGCCATTGAAATTGGCCATTTACACGGCCTTGTTCATTTGCATGCCGATCATCCTGTATCAGTTGTGGGCATTCGTCAGGCCAGGGCTGTACAAGAAGGAAAAACGCCTGGCGCGGCCGTTGTTGATCGCCACGGTGGTCTTGTTCTATCTCGGCTGCGCATTCGCGTATTTTCTGGTGCTGCCGGCGGCGTTCCGCTTCCTTACCGCGGTGACCCCCAACGGCGTGGAGATGATGACGGACATCACGCACTATCTCGACTTCGTGATGTTGATGTTCTTTGCGTTCGGGCTGTGCTTCGAGGTACCGGTGGCAGTGGTGGTGCTGGCCGCCATGGGCGTCGTGGACGTGGCGCGCCTGCGCAGCAGTCGACGCTATGCGATCGTTGGAGCGTTCGCGATCTCCGCGCTGATCACGCCACCGGATATCACCTCGATGATCATGCTGGCGATCCCGATGTGCATCCTCTACGAGCTGGGCATACTGGCGGTGCGCTGGCTCGTGAAACCGGACGGGATACCTGCCGGCGCCGCTTGATCGGGTCGCTGGTGGTGTGTCCGTCGCCATGGGTTGGCCAGCCAGTCCGCTGCGGGTCTGCGGGGCGTGATCGGGCTACGGAAGGTCGTGTCACTGGGCGATGGCATGGTGTGGCGGCATGATCGTTGGTTTCGCCGCCGGTGCCAGACGGTTGCAGGGCGTGTCCGGCAGCCCGTGCAGTCAATACAGGTCGATGGGATCGACATCCAGTGACCAGCGCACGCGCCGCGCGGATGGCAAGGTGCGCAGTTCCAGCCACCAGGGGCGCAAGGCGGCATGCAATGTCGAGCGTTGGGCTGCTTCCAGCAGCAGTTGGCCGCGCTGTCGGCCGGCGCGCAACGGCATGGGGGCGGCCATCGGCCCGGCAGTTTGCAGGTTGTCGTTTGCCGGCAGCGCGGCGCGGGCTGCGCTGAGAAATGCGTCCACATGGGCGCGTTGCGGCGCATCGACGCGCAACAACGCCTGGTAGCTGTAAGGCGGCAGCTGGATTGTCCGCCGTTCCGCCAGCAGTTCGCGCGCCGTGGCGGCGTACCCCTGCGCGAGCAGATTGCGCAGCAGCGGGTGTTGTGGTTGATGGGTCTGCAACAACACCAGCCCGGGTTTGCGCGCGCGCCCGGCACGCCCGGCGACTTGCACGACGAGCTGTGCCAAGCGCTCGCTGGCGCGAAAATCCACGCTGTGCAGGCCTTCGTCCACACTGACTATGGCGGCCAGCGTGAGATTGGGCAGGTCGTGGCCCTTGGCCAGCATCTGCGTGCCCACCAGGATCGCCGGCTGGTCGTCACGCAAAGTAGCCAGCAGTTGGGCGAAGGCGTCGCGATGCTGCGTGGTTTCGCGGTCCACCCGCAGGATCGGTACCTGCGGGAACCTGTCATGCAGGGCTTCTTCCAGACGCTCCGTGCCCTGACCCTGCGCGGTAAGTTCGACGGAGCCGCAGCTTGGACACGCGACCGGCGCGCGCCGGTGAAAATCGCAATGGTGGCAAACCAGTTGCTGCGCATGCGCGTGCAGGGTCAGCGGGTGCTCGCAGCGCGGACAATCCGCATGCCAGCCGCAGCCGTGACACAACAGCACAGGCGCGTAGCCGCGGCGATTGCGAAACACCAGCGCCTGCTCACCGCGTGCCAGCGTGTCGGCCACTGCGCTCAACAGCGCAGGGGACATGCCGTGTTGCAAGTGTTGGGCGCGCATGTCGACGATCCGTACCTGCGGCGGTCGCAGTGCGCCGGGGCGCGCACGCAAATGCAGGCTGCGGTAGCGGCCAGCCTCGACGTTCGCCAGCGATTCGAGTGACGGCGTGCCCGAGCCAAGCACTACGGGCACCCCCAGCGCGCGGGCCCGCACCAGCGCAAGATCGCGAGCGTGATAACGAAAGCCATCCTGTTGCTTGTAGGCGCTGTCGTGTTCCTCGTCGACGATGACCAGCCCGGCGTGTGGCAGCGGTGTGAACACCGCCGAGCGCGTACCCAGAATCACTGACGCGGTGCCGGCCCGTGCCCGTAACCACGCACGCGCACGATCACCTTCAGCCAAGTTGGAATGCAGCACTTCGACGCGCACACCGAGGCGTGCGCGCAGGCGCGCCACGGTCTGTGGCGCCAGCCCGATTTCCGGCACCAGCAACAGCGCCTGTTGACCACGGGCCAGTACTTGTTCAATCAGCGCCAGATACACCTCGGTCTTGCCGCTGCCGGTGACGCCGTCCAGCAAGAACGGCTGGTACCGACCCAGGCTGGCACTGATCGCCGCGACCGCGTGGTCCTGTTCGTCGCTCAACGTGGGCGCGGATGTGGCCGGCAACGGCTGGGGGAGCGCGCGTTGTTCGCTGCGTTCGACCAGACCGGCAGCCGCCAGGCGACGTGCGGCAGCCCGCCAGGCGGGCAGGCGGATGCTCAACTCACGTGCGCTGACCGCACCGGACGCCAATACCGCGAGCAATGCGTGGCTCCCGCCACGTCGACTGCCGGCGTCCAGCGCACTGCGCCCGGCGTTGCTGAGGGTCCAGTATTCCTCGCCGATTGCCGGCAGCGGGCGTGTCCCGCGCAGTGCCAGTGGCAACGCATTGGCATAGACCTCACCCATGGCACAGAGCCAGTAATCGGCAGCCCACGCCAGCGTCTGCATCAGTTCGGCATCCAGCAGCGCATCGGGATCGGGCAGACGCAGCGCCTGTTTCAAGCGGTGACCGGCAACAGTGGCCTCGGCATTGATCGCCACGACCACGCCGACCAGCTGGCCACGACCGAACGGCACCACGATACGCGCCCCCACGCTGGCCGTGCCGCTGGCCGGCGGCAGATAGTCGAACGGGTGCGGCAAGGGTACTGGCAGGGCAACGCGCAGGACGACAGGCATGCATACCTCGTGATTGGTCAGTGTACCCGCCGCTGCTTTCTTGCTGTTGCCGGTATTTTTGCGGCGCCGTATCCGCGCCGGGCCCCTGCTGTCTGAAAGTCGAGAAGTGCCGAGTAAGTGGCTCAGTTTGGTCGGGTTTTATGCTTATCCACAGTAGCTGTGGATAAGTCTGTGGATGTAACGAGGATGGCAGCCTGCAAAGCCCGCTGTGGCGCGCTTCGCGACGGCTTGATGATGTTTTCGTCACACCAATAAAGTTTGTATTTTCAATCACTTGCAAATGCCGCTCAGCCCGTAGTCATCGCCCCGACAGAGCGCTGGCATACCTCTTGACAGACTATTGGTGCTGTGCAAAACGCAGTCCATGCGGCCTGTTTGAGTGCCTGCGTGGCCCACTCCAGAGCCGTTGCCAGCGTGGGGGCGACGGTTGGCGGATGTACCCCTACTCCAGGCGAGCGGTTGGGAGCCTCGCGCCGTGCCGTCGCAGCCCGCTGCGGTGCAGACGCACGGCGTCTGCGTAGACGATCGGTGCACTTCGATCCCGGTCGGTTGGCGGTCCACCAGGCAGCAGCACCGCGGCAACGCCCGGTTCAGCGCTGAGCACCGCGCCGTGCAACGCGGTATTGCCCGCGCCGTCGGACTCGATGACGACAGTACCCGGCGCAGGCGGAAGCCGGTGCTCAGGTAGAATGACCGGCTTCGGAGTCTGCTGCAGCCCATGAATTTCCGCCATCCCGAGCATGTGCGCTTCGCCCATGAAGTGGGCGCCACCGTGCGCCTTGCGCTGCCCCTGATCTGCGCGCAGCTGGCGGCGATGGGCAGCAATGTGGTCGATGCCGTGCTGGCCGGGCATGTCAGCGCGCATGTGCTGGGCGCGGTGGCGGTGGGCGCCAGCATCTGGTCATTGGCCATCGTTACCGGCATTGGCATGATGATGGCTGTGCCACCTTCGGTCGCGCAGCTTGATGGTGCCGGACGGCGCCCGGACGTGGGTGCGGTGTTTCGTCAGGCGTTGTGGCTGGCGCTGGGCATGGGTGTCGTGCTGTGGTTTGCGGTGCGCCACGCCGCGCCGCTGATCGAGCTGATTGGAGTGACCCCAAGCCTGCGGCACGATGTGCAGCGCTTTCTGTTTGCCATCAGTTGGGGCGCGCCGGCACTCACCAGTTATTTCGCCCTGCGCGGCCTGTCAGAAGGCCTGTCGCTGACGCGGCCGTCGATGTATTTCAGTCTCGGCGGCTTGCTGGTGCTCGTGCCGCTGGGTTATGTGTTGATGTTTGGCAAGCTTGGCATTCCCCCGCAGGGCGCGCACGGTTGCGGCATGGCCACGGCGCTGGCGTTGTGGCTGGAGGCGGGTGGGTTCGGCATCTATGTGTGGCGCCACCGCAACTATCGCGGGCTGCACTTGTTTGACCGCTTCGAGTGGCCGGATCTGCGCCGTATTGGCGCACTGGTGCATATCGGTTTGCCGATGGCGGTGACGTTGCTGGCGGAGGCTGGTCTGTTCGTGGCTGCGGCGCTGATCATCAGCACGCTGGGCGAAGAGGTGGTTGCCAGCCATCAGGTGGCGATCAACATTGCCTCGCTGTTCTTCATGATTCCGCTTGGGCTGGCCATGGCCATCACGGTACGGGTCGGCAATGCGGTGGGACGTGGCGATGAACGTGGGGTGCGCTACGCCGGTTTCTGCGGCATTGGCTTGACGCTGGTGACGCAGTTGCTTTCGGCCGGCCTGATGCTCAGCTTCCCGCACTACATCGCGGCGCTGTATACGCGTGATCCAGGGGTCATCGCGCTGGCCGCGCAGTTGATCGTGTTGGCGGGCCTGTTCCAGTTTTCCGACGGTATCCAGGTGGCGTCCAATGGTGCGTTGCGCGGCCTGAAGGACACCCGTGTGCCGATGGCGATCACGCTGTTTGCGTACTGGATCGTCGGCATGCCGGTGGGCTGGTGGCTGGGGTTCCACCATGGCATGGGCGCGCGTGGCATGTGGATGGGTTTGATCGCCGGCCTGTCGGTGGCGGCGGTCATGCTGTTTACGCGATTCTGGCGCAGCGCCTGGAAGCAGCGTTGGCGCGCGCTGCCGATGACCGCATCGGCCAAGACCGGGTACGCTTGACTCCAATCACTCTGGACGTTGCCGCATGACACCACCTCTCCCGCCGCGTCGGCGCGGCTTTTCCGGGTTTTTGCGCGGGTTGGGACATGGTCTCAACGTCACCCGGCTGGTGATCATCAACCTGGTGTTTTTCAGCGTGCTGTTCGTGGTGTTGCTGCTGCTGACCGCCGGCATTGTCGGCAGCCGCAGCGA
>DAITPL010000024.1:21803-31542 GCA_036833615.1 Rhodanobacter sp. | reverse complement strand
GCAAGAGCCGGCGGGCAGTGCCCGCCCTACAAGAGCACAGGCCGGCGAGACTTCGGAACATGTTCCTACGCGCTCGCCAGCGGCAAGGTCGGCGCGCGGCGTGACAACGCCAGCAGCCAGAGTCCGACCACAATCAACGGCAATGACTGCACCTGCCCCATGGTCAGCCAGCCCCAGGCTAGATAGCCCAGCTGCGGGTCCGGCACGCGCACGAACTCCACCGCGAAGCGAAACACGCCGTACAGCAACGCAAATGTGCCAGAGACCAGATAACGCGGTCGCGGCTTCATCGACACCACCCACACCACGATGAACATCACCGCACCTTCGAGCAGCATTTCGTACAGCTGCGAAGGATGGCGCGCCAGGCCACCGAACTGCTGCAGTTGCTGCAGCAGCGACGGATCACTGGCGGCGACGGCCAGATCCTCGGGGTGCGCATGCGGAAAGATCATGCCCCACGCTTGCGTGGTCGGCTTGCCCCACAACTCGCCATTGATGAAGTTGCCCAGCCGGCCAAACCCCAGCCCGAGCGGCACCAGCGGCGCGACAAAGTCCATCGTATCGAAAAAGTGCAGGTGCTGGCGCCGCGACCACCACCAGCTCGCCGTCAGCACACCCAGCAAGCCGCCGTGAAAACTCATGCCGCCATCCCACACCTTGAACAGCGCGAGCGGATCGGTCCAGATCCAGCGCAGGCCGCCGTCGTAATAAAACAGCATGTACCACACGCGGCCACCGACGATGACGCCCAGCATGCCGTAGAAAAACAGGTCACCCAGCGCGTCGCGGGTGACCGGCAAACGGCCGAGCCGACGACGGTATTCGCCAAGCACGGCGACCAGGAAAAACCCCAGCAGATACATCAGCCCGTACCAGTGCACCTGCACCGGACCAAGGCTGAAGGCCACCGGATCGATATTGACGACGTAAGGCTGGATCATGGGCATGGGTACGGCGACAAAGCGCCAAGTGTAACGGGCTGGCTCCGCTGCAGCCGTTTCCCGGTCTGCGTGCCGCGGGCCAGCCAGTCAAAGCAGTGTCGGGCGATCCGGCAACTCGTCCACCTGGCTGGCGGTGCCGACGGGAAATGCCACCTGCAACAACGCATGCGTGGCGGCAATGCCTTGCAAGCTGCCCTCGCGCCACTGGCCGCGCGCGTAGCACTGGAGCATCTTGTCGCGTACCGCATCCCACTGCGCCTGCGGCACCCGCCGCGCAACGCCGCGGTCAACCACGATCTCCACCCGATGCTCGGCCAGCAACAGGTAGAGCAACACGCCGCTGTTGAGCTCGGTATCCCAGACCTGCAACTGCGCAAATACTTGCCGTGCGCGGGCCGTGGCATCCATGCCGCCCAGCACGGCGCCGATGCCCAGGCGCGACTCCAGCGCAAAGCGGACTTCCCCCAGATGCCCGCGTTCGCCGGCCGCGATGGCCGCCGCCAGGTCATCCAGCAACGCGGCATCGAAACTGCGGCGCATGCGCCACCAGCCAGCAAACAGGTTGCGCAGCAATCGTTGCATGCCTGCCATCACCAACTCCCGGTGGAGCCACCACCACCAAAGCTGCCGCCGCCACCGCTGAAACCGCCACCGGAGCGGCCGCCGCCCCAGCCACCGCCGCCGCCAAAGCCACCCCAACCGCCGCCACCAATGAAACGCCCGGCGCCGCCAGGCAGCAACATCAGCGCTCCACCGAGCAGCGCCCCGAGGATGCCCGCACCGATCGAGACCAGCAGCCACAACAAACCGCCAATGATCGCCGCCCCCAGCGGCGCACGCACCCAGGCACTGGTCCGCCCAAGCAGACTGCGCAGGAACAACGCCGCAAACACGGCCAGCATCAACCCGTGCTGCAGCGGACGGCCAGCCGGCGCGTCACTGGCAGCATCGCGCACCGGTGCCGGCAAGGCCTCGCCATTGATCAAGCCGGTCAGTGCACCGAGCGCGTCGCTGATGCCGCCGAAGTAGTCGTTCTGGCGAAACTTCGGCGCGAGGTACTCGCGGGTAATGCGCGCTGTCGCGGCATCGGGGATGGCGCCTTCCAGGCCGTAGCCCACCTCGTAACGCACGCGACGGTCATCCTTGGCGACCAGCAGCAGCAAGCCATCGTCGATACCCTTGCGGCCGACCTTGTTCGCTTCGGCGACCGCCAGGGAATAACCCTCGATGTCCTGCCCGCCGGTAGTCGGCACCATCAGCACGACAACTTGTGCGCCCTTGGCTTTTTCCAGTGCCAGCAACTGCGCGTCGAGCTGGTCGACCTGTGCGGCAGTCAGCGTGCCGGTGAGGTCGGTGACATGCCGCGTGAGCTTCGGCACGGCATCGGCCGCGTGCAACAGCAGCGGCAACAGCAGCGCCGCCGCCAGCAGCAGTGCCCAGCGCAAGCCGCGACGCCGCATGCTCAATGCGCCGAGGTGGCGGGTGCCGGTGTGCTGGTACCGAAGTCCACGGTAGGCGCGGTGGAGATGGCCCGCGCATTGTCCACGGTGAAGTTCGGCTTGACCTTGTAGCCGAAAATCTTCGCGGTCAGGTTGTTCGGAAAGGTGCGGATCAAGCCGTTGTATTGCTCCACGGCCTGCACGTAGCGATTGCGCGCGACCGTGACCCGATTCTCGGTGCCTTCCAGTTGCGCCTGCAGGTTCTGGAACAAGCCATCGGCTTTCAATTGCGGGTAATTCTCGCTGACCAGCATCAAGCGGGACAGCGCATTGCCCAGCTCGCCTTGCGCGGCCTGGAACTGCTGCAGTTTCTGCGGATTGTTCAAGTCGTCGGCCGTGAGCTGGATGCTGCCCACCTTGGCGCGGGCGTTGGTCACTTCGACGAAGACCTTTTCCTCGTGCTGCGCATAGCCCTTGACGGTGTTGACCAGATTCGGTACCAGGTCGGCACGGCGCTGGTATTGATTGAGCACCTCGGACCACGCCGCCTTCACTCCCTCGTCCTGTTTCTGCATGGCGTTGTAACCGCAACCGGAAAGCATGCTGGCGAGCAGCAGCAGGGTGAACATGCGCAAGGTTTTCATGAGATCACTCCGTGGGCGGGGACAGCATTGCAACATCCACATCGATCTGGCGCAATCGTTCACCGGGCATGCCGGCATGCCACGCGGCGCGCCCTCAGCCCAGGCGCGGCAGCAGAATCAACACCCAGCTCAACACCACCAGTACCAGCAACACGAAGACCGCGGCCGAACCCATGTCCTTGGCCCGGCCCGCAAACTCGCTGAACTCGGGGCTGACCTTGTCCACCACCGCTTCGAGCGCCGAGTTGAGCAGCTCGGCGGACAATACCAGCAACGCCGGAAACACCAATGCGAGTTGCTCCAGCGGGCCGTGGCCGAGCCACAAACCCAGCGGCACCAGCACCAGCGCCAGACAGGCTTCCAACCGGAACGACGCCTCATGTCGCCACGCCGCCTTGAGTCCCTGCAACGACCATTGCAGGGCAGCCCAGATTTGCCTGGGGCCGCGGAAACCTTCAGCTGACATGCACGTGCTCCATTCAGGCGATAAGCAATTCCCGGCGGACGCCATTCAACGCCCCATGATCGGGCTGATACCCGGGTTCGCCTGACCAGTATCCGCTAGCCGGCACGAGCCAGACAGTACCCCGGCAACCGGGCCACGCAGGCACCGCATGATGCCACAAGCGCCCGTGCCAACACGGCTCATGCACCCCTGCAATCGCGGTCGACCCGCGGGCGAAACCGGGTGCGCCACCCGTTCCCGCCATGCGGCGGTGCAGCTACACACTGGGGGCGAATCGGTTAATCTGCGTCGGTTGTGGCCCATCCAGGGTCGCTGCATCGGGCAGTGCCAACGCGCTGTCACGCTCATCGATCATGTGCAAGGGGAATCCATGGCCACGCAGCACCCGGCGATCTCGCAGACCCGTTCGTTCAGCACCGTCTTCCTCATCGAGATGTGGGAGCGCTTCGGTTACTACGGCATGCAAGCGCTCATCGTGTATTACATGGTGCAGCGCCTCGGCTTTGCCGACGAACGCGCGAATCTGGTGTGGAGCGCTGCCGCCGCACTGATCTACGTGGCGCCGGCCATCGGCGGCTGGGTTGGTGACAAGGTACTGGGCACGCGGCGCACGATGTTGCTTGGTGCCATGGTGCTGGGCATCGGCTACGCGCTGATGGCCGTGCCGACGGAAAGCACCTGGGCACTGTTTGGCGCATTGGGCGTGATCGTGGTCGGCAACGGCTTGTTCAAACCGAACGCCGGCAATCTGGTCCGCAAGATCTACGAAGGCGATGACTCGCGCATCGACAGCGCGTTCACCATCTACTACATGGCGGTCAACATCGGCTCGACGATCTCGATGTTGCTGACGCCGTGGATCAAGGATTACGTCAACCTGCATTACGGCAACAACCTTGGTTGGCATGTGGCGTTCGCCGCGTGCTGCATCGGTCTGGCCATTGGCCTGACCAATTACTACTTCATGCGCAAGGCCATGTCGCGCATCGGTTCGGAGCCGGACGACCGGCCGCTCAACGTCGGCCACCTGCTGGGTGTACTGGTGGTCGGCGCGCTGTGCGTGGTGGGCTCGGCCATCGTGTTGCAGTACGAAACGGTGGCGCTGGTGTTTGTCTATACCGCCGGTATCGTGCTGCTGGGCATTTTCATCTACCTGATCACCCACAGCATGCCGGTCGAGCGGGCCGGCTTGATTGCCGCGCTGGTACTGGTGGTGCAGACCATCTTCTTCTTCGTGTTCTACCAGCAGATGTCCACCTCCCTCGCGCTGTTCGCGTTGCGCAACGTGGAATGGAACCAGACCCTGTTCGGCATGCAGCTGTTCACCTGGTCGCCGGCGCAGTACCAGGCACTGAACCCGATCTGGATCATGCTGCTGAGCCCGCCCCTGGCGTGGATGTATACCCGGGCGGGGAAGAACGGAAAAGATCTGTCGATTGCCGCCAAGTTCGCCCTCGGCTTTGCGATGGTGGCGATCGGTTTCTTCATTTACGGCGCCGCCGGACATTTCGCGGTGGACGGCAAGACCTCATCGTGGGTGATGATCTGGGGTTACGCCTTCAGCTCGCTGGGCGAGCTGCTGGTCAGCGGCCTGGGCCTGGCGATGATTGCGCGCTATGTGCCGGCCCGCATGGGTGGCTTCATGATGGGTGCCTACTACGTCGCATCCGGGGTCTCGCAATACCTCGGTGGCGTGGTGGCGAACTTCGCCAGCATTCCGAACAAATTGGCGGATTTGTCCAGGGTGGCGCATATCAACGGCATCGAGCAGGTCGGTGCGCTGTTTCCGCAGGCGTTGCAAATGCAGATCGAGGACTTTCGCCAATGGATCGGCGTATTGCCAACCCAGGATGCCAACCAGTTGCGCGGAATACTGGCTGCGGTGAATGCGCCGGAGTACGGCAGTCTGCCGGCCACCTCGCAGCAGGTGCTCACCACGTTCAGCGACAGTGCGCGCGTGGCCACCATGCAGATTTACACCAACCTGTTCTTCTGGCTGGGTGTGGCCGGCGTGGTGTGCACGGTGATCGCCGTTGCCGTCTTGCCGCTGATGAAAAAACTTTCGGCAGCACACGCCAGTGGGCAGGTGCCATTGCCGACGGTGCGCGCCGAGCAATAAACCGGTAGCCGCACCCTGCCGCGCTCAGCGGCGGGGCGCGGTGACGCGTCGAGCCCCGGCGCGTTTCGACTAAAGTAGCCGCATGCCGACCGCCGCATCACGTCAACAACTCGGGACTTACGCGCTGACGCGCACCCTGGCCTGGCTGCGCTTGTGCGCAATCGCCGGCCAGAGCATCGCCGTGCTGGTGTGCGCCGGCTGGATGCGCTTGCCGATCCCCGTGTTGGCACTGTTGTTGGGTATCGCCCTGCTTGCCGTGTTTGCGGCATTTGCCGCATGGCGGCTGCACCAGCCGTGGCCAGTACGCGAATGGGAAACCGTCGCGCACATCGGTGTGGATATGTTGGTGCTGGGCTATCTGCTGTATTTCACCGGCGGCGCCAGCAACCCGTTCATCACCTTGCTGCTGGTGCCGATCGCGCTGAGTGCGGCGGCGTTGTCCGCACGTGCGATCCTGGCCGTATCCACTTCCGCCAGTATCGCGTACCTCATTTTGCTGTTCTGGTACGTACCGCTGCGTATTCCGCTGCACGCCACGTTTCCGACCAGTGGTTTCTCCCTGCACGTGGCCGGCGTGGCGGTGAACTTCATCATCTGCGCCGTGCTGCTCGGCTTCTTCGTCAATCGTCTGGCGCACGCGCTGCGTGGACAACAACTGGAGGTGCAGCGGGTGCGCGAGCGGGCGTTGCGCGACGAAGGCATCCTGGCCATTGCCACCCAGGCGGCAGGCGCCGCGCACGAACTCAACACGCCACTGTCGACCATGCGCACCCTGTTGCCCGAACTGCGGCGTGAGCGCAAGGACGATACCGCGCTGGTCGAGGATCTGACCTTGCTGGAAGGCCAGGTTGATCGCTGCCGCACCATCCTGCGCGAGATGGTTGCCTTCGGCAAGGCGCAGCTTTCGCAGGAAGTGCAGCGCACCGACCTGGGACAGTTCGTACACGGATGCGTGGAACGTTTCCAGCTGCTGCGGCCGGAGGCCGAGTTGACCCTTGAACTGGATCCACAATTGGCGACCATCGTGTTGCGCACCCCGCCGGGCCTGCGCCACGCCCTGCTCAACCTGCTCAACAATGCGGTTGACGCGTCAGCCAGCCGGGGCTCGCACGCCGTGGCCCTGAACATCAGCGCAGTGGCCGGCTGGCTGCAACTGAGCGTGCGCGATGCCGGCCCCGGCTTTGGCAGCGACAATCGGCTGGGCACACTGGGCCAATCCGCCAAAAAGACGGGGCTGGGTATCGGGCTGGCGCTGGCCGATGCCACCGCCGAGCGCTTGAACGGCGAACTCATCGCACGCAACAGTGCGCACGGTGCCGACGTCTGCCTGCGCCTGCCGCTGGCGATGATTACCGAAAAATGAGTATTGGCTGATGTGGCAAGCACACATAGCGGACCACTTCCCGCCAGAATGCAGATTCCGGATACAGGACACACCGCAATGACCGAAATGCCCGAGGGCGACAACAACCGCCCTTTGCTGCTGGTGGATGACGACACGACTTTCGTGCAGGTGCTGGCGCGTGCGCTGGGGTCACGCGGGTTCCACGTCATCACCGCCAATACGCTGACGGCGGCGCTTGCGCTCGCGCGCCAGCACAAGCCGCGTTACTGCGTGCTGGATCTGAAGCTGGGCGAGGAAAACGGCCTGCGCCTGATCCCCGAGCTGCACACGCTGGTACCCGACGTACGCATTTTGTTGCTCACCGGCTACGCCTCCATCGCCACGGCGGTGGAAGCCATCAAGCGCGGTGCCCACGATTATCTGGCCAAACCAGTGGACGCCGACGCCGTCATGCGCGCACTGCTCGATGGCGACGATGACGGTGAGGAGCCGCCGGAAGCCCCCGAGCAGCCGCTGGCCTTGCGCCGGCTGGAATGGGAGCACATTCAGCGCGTGCTGACGGAATGCGATGGCAACATTTCCGAGACCGCTCGGCGCCTGGGCATGCACCGGCGCACCTTGCAACGCAAGTTGAACAAGCACCCGGTACGCGAACGCCCCGACCTCGAGCAATAGAGCAACAGCGCCCGGGCCTCGCCCCCAGGCGCGTTCAACCTGGCGGTCCAGGCCTTTGCGGGACGCCGGCCCGTGCTGGCTGCCCGCGACCTGCTGCGCTACTCTGGACACCCTGGTGACCATGCGGTGCAGTCCGTATGGAGGGGGCCCAGGGTTCATCCGGGAAAATGCCGTGCGTCAGCTCTTGACCATCTGTCTGTGTTTGTTTGCAACCGCCCTGCTGGCGCACGACGGCATGTCGATGCACACCGGCAAAGCACCGGCACTTGGCGCCAGTGCGGCATTCGACAGTCACGGCACGCTCTGGGTGGTGGATGCGCTGGACGGCCACATCCGGGTGCGCCGATCCGCCGACGACGGTGCCACGCTGCGCGCGCCAGTCGTCGTCAACCCACAAGCCGAGCCCATCTACAACAGCGGCGAAAATCGCCCGAAAATCGCGTTCGGCCCCCACGACGAGATTTACGTGAGCTGGTCGCAACGGCGCGCCAAACCTTGGACCGGTTTCGTGCGCTTCGCCCGCTCGCTCGACCATGGCGCGCACTTCAGCCCGCCGCTCACCGTGCAACACGATCGGGCCGAAATCATGCACGGGTTCGATGCCCTGGCCGTGGACAGCAGCGGTCGCATCGTGACTGCCTGGATCGACAAGCGCGATGAGGCAGCTGCGGTCGCCCAGGGCAAGCCCTACCTTGGCGCAGCGGTGTACTACAACTGGTCGACCGACGGCGGCGCCACATTCGTACCCGAGCACAAGCTGGTCAATCAAAGTTGTGAATGCTGCCGCATCGTGCTGACGCGTACGGCTGACGGCGACATTGCGGCGTTCTTCCGCGAAATCTACGGCGACAACTTCCGCGACCACGCCTATGCCGTGTTGCGTACCGACGGCCAGGCCAGCAAGGTTGAACGCGCCACGTTCAACCAGTGGCAGATCGCCGCCTGTCCGCGCCACGGCCCCGGTCTGGCCATCGGCAAGGACGGCACGCGCCACGCCGTGTGGTTCGCGGCAAGTGACGAACCCACGATCTGGTACGGCCAGCTCACTCCCGGCCATGCCCCCCGAAACCGGCTCGCCGTTGCCACCGCTGGCGCAAGCCACGCCGATGTGGCGGTACACGGCCATACCGTGTGGGTCGTCTGGAATCAGGTGAGCGCCGCGGGCTATGCATTGATGTTGCGGCGCTCCAGCGACGACGGCCGGCATTTTGGCGCACCGGCAGAAATCGCGCGTAGCGACCAGGCGGCAGGGTCTCCACAATTGCTGCTCAAGGATGGCCGGGCGTATGTGGCTTGGAACACCGCAGGCGGTTTTCGCCTGGTTCACACCTCGAGCAAATCATGAGATATGTAATGCTTCTCACCATCCTGCTGCTGCCATGCGTGGCAAGCGCAGGGACTTCGCTGGATGGGCACCGCCCGGCTGTTGCGGCGCAAGCCGCCGCGCTGCATGCCGCACCGACCCCCACCGCATCGCTGCAGAAGTTGAGTGCGCAAGACATTCCGGCACTGGTGCAGGCTCCGGCGCACGGTGCACGTCTGATTGCGCTGTGGTCACTCGATTGCACGTACTGTGAGCCCAATCTCAAGGCGCTCGCCGCACTGCAGCGCGCCCATCCGCACGATTTCGAACTGGTCACCGTGGCCACCGACAGCATCGAACAGCGCGCGGCGGTCGCGACCCGCCTGCGCCAGGCTGGCGTCGCCATGTATCCAGCGCGTGCCTACGCCGAGGCAACGCCGGATCGCCTCAACTTTTTGCTCGATCCCAAATGGGGCGGTGAAACGCCACGGGTATTGCTGATCCGCGCCGACGGCAGCCGGGTTGGCGTCAGCGGCGAACTCACACCTGCACAGTTGAAAAAGCTCCGGTAGGGCGGGCACTGCCCGCCGCCTCCACCGCCAACCCAAAAGCCGGTGGGCAGTGCCTGCCGTCGTTTTCGGCCGTCGCGGCTGCAGCGCGGGGCGTGCAGAACAAGAGCCGGCGGGCAGTGCCCGCCCTACGCAGCGGAGAGCCCCGCATGGCGACAAAGCCCGCGCGCGTTGCCAATTCGCCGACGGCAGCCGGGTTGGCGTCAGCGGCGAACTCACACCTGCACAGTTGAAA
>DAITPL010000024.1:0-21703 GCA_036833615.1 Rhodanobacter sp. | reverse complement strand
CGCCGACGGCAGCCGGGTTGGCGTCAGCGGCGAACTCACACCTGCACAGTTGAAAAAGCTCCGGTAGGGCGGGCACTGCCCGCCGCCTCCACCGCCAACCCAAAAGCCGGTGGGCAGTGCCTGCCGTCGTTTTCGGCCGTCGCGGCTGCAGCGCGGGGCGTGCAGAACAAGAGCCGGCGGGCAGTGCCCGCCCTACGCAGCGGAGAGCCGCGGGGCTCGTCAAGGTTGTTCGGAGCTGTCCGCTGGCGCCGGTGCTGGTAACTCCACGGTGCCGTCGTCTTCATCACCATAGATCGCCACGTGGGCGATGCCATCGGCACCCATCCAGCCGCGGAACATGCCATCGGTGTTGAACGGCATGGCGACATGGCCGGCGGCATCCAGCGCAATGGCGCCACCGTTGCCGCCCAGCGCCGGAATCTCCTGGTTGATCACCACCGCTGCCGCGCGCTTCAGTGGTATGCGCATTTGCGTCACCCGCATGCAGATGGCGTGCGCGGCCACCGTGCGGATGTAGTACTCGCCCCAACCGGTGCCGGACACGGCACAGCCATCGTTGGCATACGTGCCGGCGCCGATGATCGGGCTGTCGCCAATCCGGCCCCAGCGCTTGTCGGTCATGCCGCCCGTGGACGTGCCGGCCGCGAGGTTACCGCTGGCATCCAGTGCCACTGCCCCGACCGTGCCAAAATGTTTGGCCGTCTCGACGTCTGTATGCGGCTGGTTCGCCGCGTCTTCCTGCAACGCCTTCTGCAACTGTTGCCAGCGTTCCTCCGTACGGAAATACGCCGCGTCGACGAGCGGCATGCCGATGCTTTGGGCAAACGCCTCCGCCCCCGGACCCGCCAGCATCACGTGAGGCGACTGTTCCATGACCGCACGGGCAAGCTGGATCGGATTCCGGATGTGCTGCACACCGGCGACGGCACCAGCACGCAAGGTGTTGCCATCCATGATCGCGGCATCGAGTTCGTTCCTGCCGTCGTGGGTGAACACGGCACCCTTGCCGGCATTGAAATTGGGATCGTCTTCCAGCACGACAATGGCTGCCGTCACCGCGTCCAGCGATGACTTGCCGGCCTTGAGCTGCGCATAGCCGGTTTGCAATGCCAGCATCAGTGCCGCCCGCACGGCCTTTTCCTTCGCCGGCGTCATGTCCTGCTTGACCACGCCCGCGCCACCATGAATCACCAACACCGGCGTGACCGCGGCTTGACTCATGGTGGCTATTCCAAAGGCGGCGATGGCAATCAACAACGGGCGCGGGTTCACGTGATGCTCCCATCAGCGATGGTTCGCAGTATAGCCAGCGTCATCCATATCCGGGCACGGCCGCACCGATCCATTCCTGGGCACCGCGCCAGCTGGCCAACCTGTCCATCGCAAGCTGGAACTCAGCCATTTGCCAACCTGCGCTGGCAGCGTGTCGACGACCGAGGCCGCCTGTGGACCATCCGTGTCGAGCGTGGCTGCCGCTGGAGTCGGCAATCGTTGGCAACGCGCCTGCGCTCCCGTAATACCTTGGTACAAGGCCGGTCGAGATCAATCCGTCGTATCCTTGTCAGCCGACTCCCTTTGCGTGAAGGCATGACAATGGACAAGGTTTACCCGAGCTCGACCAAAGCCCTTGACGGTTTGCTGTTTGACGGCATGACGATTGCTGCCGGCGGTTTCGGCCTGTGCGGCATCCCGGAAAACCTGATCAGCGCGCTGCTGGAGGCCGGGACCAAAAACCTGACGATTGTCGGCAACAACGCGGGCGTGGACGATTTCGGCATGGGCCCGCTGCTCAAGACCCACCAGGTCAAGCGCGTGTACGCGTCATACGTGGGCGAGAACAAGGAATTCGAGCGGCAGACGCTGGCGGGCGAACTGGAACTGCACCTGACTCCGCAGGGCACCCTGGCCGAGAAACTGCGCGCTGGTGGCGCCGGCATCCCGGGCTTCTACACCCGCACCGCGTTCGGCACCAAGCTGGCCGAGGGCAAGGAGACCAAGGTTTTCGATGGCAAGGAATACGTGCTGGAAGAGGCGATCCACGCCGACCTGTCCATCGTCAAGGCGTGGAAGGGTGACGCCCACGGCAACCTGGTGTTCCGCGAGACAGCGCGCAATTTCAATCCGATGATCGCCACTTGCGGCAAGGTCTGCGTGGCCGAGGTGGAGCATCTGGTACCGGTCGGCGAGCTGGACCCGAACAACATCCACGTGCCCGGTATCTACGTCGATCGTATCGTGCAGGGCGAAAAGTACGAGAAGCGGATCGAGTTCCGCACCATCGCCGGCGTGGTTGCCGGCAAGGAAAACCCGACGCGCGTGGCGATGGCCAAACGCGCGGCGAAGGAGCTGCAGGACGGCTTCTACGTGAACCTGGGTATCGGTATCCCGACCATGGTGGCGAACTACATCCCGGCCGGCGTCAACGTCACGCTGCAGTCGGAAAACGGTCTGCTCGGCATTGGTCCGTTCCCGACCGAGGAGCAGCTTGACCCGGACCTGATCAACGCCGGCAAGCAGACCATCACCACCCTGCCCGGCTCGGCATTCTTCTCCAGCGCGGATTCGTTCGCGATGATCCGCGGTGGCCACATCGATCTGTCGATTCTCGGCGGCCTGGAAGTGTCCGCCACCGGCGACCTGGCGAACTGGATGGTGCCGGGCAAGATGGTGAAGGGTCCGGGCGGCGCAATGGATCTGGTCAGCGGCGTCAAGCGCGTGGTGGTGCTGATGGAGCACTGCGCAAAGGACGGCAGCCCGAAGATCAAGACCACCTGCGACCTGCCGCTGACCGGCAAGCAGGTGGTGGATCTGATCATCACCGACCTGTGCGTGTTCAAGGTCACCAAGGGCCAGGGCCTGACCTTGATCGAACTCAACGACGGCGTGAGCGTAGCCGACGTGAAAGCCAAAACCGGCTGCGTGTTTGCCCTGGATCCCGCACTGGACGACTGACGGCGGACATGGTGGCAGCTGGCTGCCCGTCGGGCGCGCTGCTTGCGCCAGACCAGGGGTTGGCGATTGCTACCGCTGTGCCAGTTGCCTCGGCGCTGCCTCCGGCGGCAACGGATCCCTGAAGCGGATGCGCGCCACGCTGTTGCGCTCGTCCAGCACCTCCAGCTCGAGTGGCCAGGCGAAGCGATCGCTGATGCGCTGTGCGATCGCCAGCTCGAAGCCATGCCGGGAGGCACTGGCGTGATACGACCCCGTTGCGTTCGCCGTGGTTGCATCCGCGACGCTGCGCACACTGACCATGCCCGGTGTCACCTGGACCAGCACCCGCCCTTCGTCGGTCTGCTGGCACGCGTTGCGGATCAACTGCCAGCACAGCACGGAAAATCCACGCGCAGAACCACTCAGGGCAAAACGCGTCGACTCCTCCAGCCGCAAGTCGATCGGGCAACCGGCTACCAGTTCGCGTGCAGAGTCCAGCTGGCTGCGCAGCACGTCATTGACGGTGAAGCGCTCATCTGCACCGAGTGCGTTCGGTTCGCGCGCGAGTACCAGCAGCGCCTCCACCAGGGCCTCCATCTCCAGTCCGGCGCGGCGGATGCGGCGCACGGAACGCACGCCAAAATCGCTGAGGCCCTGCTCGTCGCCCAGCATGTCCACGGACATCTTGATCACGGTGAGCGGGCTGCGCAATTCATGGCTGGCGTCACGGGTGAAATTGCGCTCACGCTGGGTGTAATCGGCAAGGCGCGTGGCAAAGCCATGCAGCCCATGCGCCAAGGCGGCAACGTCGGCGTTCGTCAACATCGACAACCGATCCAGACGCAACGAGGTCAGATACGGTGGATTGCCATCCCAGTGCTCGACGAGTTGTGCCAGGCGGCGTACCGAGCGCCATTCGTGCCGCACCACCAGCCACGCCAGCACCGTGGCAAGGATGACGATGGCTACCACCACCAGCACCGGCACCAGTTGATAGACCCCCATCACACTGATGCCGGCGACAACCACGACATGCAGGGCAAAGACCCACCAGAAGCGGGGCCGAAGACCTGTGCGGGTGGACGCCGGCGACCCCACAACCCTGCTATCCATTGAACTTCTCGTCGAAAGTCAGGCGGTCGCGGCTGTTGTCGCTACTTCGACGTCCAGATCTGCAAGGCGATAACCCGCTGAGTGGATGGTATGTAACAGGGGACGTGGGAAGGGTTTGTCAATGACCCGACGCAAGTTGTAAAGATGCGAGCGCAAGGTGTCGGAATCGGGCAACATGTCGCCCCAGATTTCGCGCTCGATGTCGCGCCGGCTGACCACGCGCGGCGACTCACGCATGAGAATCGCGAGCAACTTCAAGCCAATGGGCGAAACCGTCAGTTCCTGCCCGGCCCGGGTCAGCCGCAACGTCGCCGTATCCAGCGTCATGTCACCAACGGTCAGCACTTCGGTGGATACCTGGCGACGGTCACGGCGGATCAGCGCCCGCAGGCGCGCTTCCAGTTCGCGAACCTCGAACGGTTTCACCAGATAGTCATCAGCGCCCGCTTCGAGGCCGACGAGTTTGTCCTCCAGCGTGTCGCGCGCCGTCAACATCAACACCGGTGTGGCGCTCTTCGCCTCCCGGCGCAGCTTGCGACATACTTCCAGCCCGTCCAGACCCGGCAGCATCAGATCGAGCACGATCACGTCATAACTGTTGGACACGGCCAGATGCAGGCCACCCACGCCGTCGGCGGCATAATCCACCGAGTAACCCAGACGCTCCAGAAACTCGCCGACCATTTCCGCGATCTGGCGGTTGTCTTCAACCAGCAGAATCAACCCGGCTTGCTCTTCATGTACGGTCATGGGGCCCCTCCAGCAGGTTCTTCACATATGTGAAACGGTACGGGCGCATCCGTGACGTGGGCGTGAAGTCGGCCATCAGCCGGTTCGATCAATTCAGCAATGGTTGCAGTTCCGGCCACACGTTTTGCAACACCCGGGGCTGGGCTTGCGCGCGCGGGTGCAGGCCATCGTCCTGCATCAATCCGGGGTCCAGCGCTACCCCGTCGAGCAGGAATGGCACCAGGGCAACCTGGTGGCTTCGCGCCAGGTCCGCATATACCGCCCGCAACCCATCGCGGTAAGCCGGGCCGTAGTTCAGCGGCAATTCAATGCCCACCAGCAGCACGCGCACATCCGCCTGTCGCGCCGCGTCGAGCATTGCCGCCAGATTGGCGCGCAGGCTGGGCAACGGCAGCCCACGCAAACCATCGTTGGCACCCAGCTCGAGCACCAGCACACGCGGCTGGTATTTCTTGAGCAGCGCCGGCAGGCGATTGCGTCCGCTCAACGAGGTTTCGCCGCTGACACTGGCATTGACCACCGTCCACTTCGGCACCATCTTGCCCAGACGCGTACCGAGCAGATTTACCCAGCCGGTTTCCACCGGGATGTTGTGCGCGGCAGCCAGCGAATCACCCAGCACCAGGACGGTTCCCGGTGCCGCCGTCCGGGCGCCGGCAGCGCTGCCCAGTACTATCAACCCGGTCCACAACAACCAGCCAAGGGCTCGACGCATGAGTGATTCTTCCCGACCGCTGCTCGTAGCCAGCGATGTTAGCAAGTCAGTCAGCGGTCCCGAAGGCAAGCTGGAGATCCTGTGCGACGTGAGCCTGCAGGTTCGACGCGGCGAGAGTTTTGCCATTGTCGGCGCTTCCGGGTCAGGCAAGACCACCCTGCTCGGCCTGCTCGCCGGGCTGGACACGCCCAGCGCCGGCAGCATTGCACTGGACGGTCACGCGCTGCAGCAACTGGACGAGGAAGCGCGGGCGGACCTGCGCCGGCGGCTGGTCGGCTTCGTGTTTCAGTCGTTTCACCTGCTGCCCGCACTCACGGCGGAAGAAAACGTGATGCTGCCGCTGGAACTCGAAGGCAGCAGCGACGCACGCAGCCGTGCGCGGGCGGCGCTGGATGCGGTCGGCCTGACACCACGGCGGCGGCACTATCCGGCCCAACTGTCTGGCGGCGAACAGCAACGGGTGGCCATTGCGCGCGCGTTCGTGCACGAACCACGCGTCCTGTTTGCCGATGAACCCACCGGCAATCTCGATCAGCGCACTGGCCAGCACGTCTGCGACCTGCTGTTTGCCCTCAATCGCGACCACCACACCACCCTGGTGCTGGTCACCCACGACCCGCATCTGGCCGCCCGCTGCGCACGGCAAGTTGAACTGGAAGCCGGACGCGTCGTGAACGCCATGTCTGCCGCACGCGCATGACGATGCTGTTGCTGGCCCTGCGCACACTGCGCCGCGAATGGCATCTGCCCGAACTGCGCACCCTGGCCGCCTCCCTGTTGCTGGCGGTGGTCGCGCTTGGGGTGGTGGCGACGCTGGCCACGCGCATCGAGCGCGGCATGCTCGCCAGCGCAGCGGAACTCATCGGCGGTGATGTCGGCATCTCCGCACCCCAGGCATTGCCCGCAGTATTCGCCGACAAGGCCGCTCGGGACGGCCTGCGGATCACGCACACAGCAAGTTTCCCGAGTGTCGCGTTTGCCCACGGGCAAACCCAGCTGCTCGACGTGCAGGCGACCGACGCCCATTACCCGCTGCGCGGCACGCTGGAACTCGCCGATGCGGCGGGACAGTTACGCACCGGCCACGCACCTGCGCCCGGTGAGGTCTATCTCGATCACCGCGCGCTGGTCGCGCTCAACCTGCGGGTGGGGCAGTCGTTGCAGGTAGGCGGACGCGAGCTGGTCATCGCCGCGGAGCTGGTCCGCCAACCCGATGGTGGTCAACTGTTTGCATTGGCGCCGCGCGCGTTGCTGAGCTTGCACGACGCCACGCAAGCCGGGTTGCTGGGCGAAGGCAGTCGGGCGCGCCATCACTTGCTGCTGGCTGGTACGCCGGCAGCGGTACAGCATTGGCGCGAATGGGCACAAGCGACTTCATTGCCGCAGGGCGCCCAACTGGTCACCCCGGAGCAAACCCAGGAGCGCATGCGCAATGCGTTCGACCGCGCCGGCGCGTTCCTGCGCCTGACCGCACTGCTGTCGGCGCTGCTGGCCGGCGTCGCCATCGCCCTGTCGGCACAGCGCTACGCGCGGCGCAAGACACCGGAAATCGCCCTCCTGCGCGCCCTCGGTACATCGCGCCGGCGCGTGCTCGGTTTGTTGCTGGGTACGCTGGGTGCACTGGCGCTGCCGACGGTGGCGCTCGGCATGGGGTTGGCACTGGGTGCATCGCAACTGGCATGGCATTTCGCCAGCGCGCTGTTTGGTGCATTACCCACGGCGTTGCCATGGCGCCCGGCATTGGCAGCCGCGCTGCTTGGCCTGGCGGTGCTGATCGGTTTTGCGCTGCCGCCGCTGGCGCGCCTGTCCGAAGTGCCACCAGTGGCGATTTTTCGCCAGAGCGTGACGCCGCGCCTGCGCCGCTTTGACCTCTGGTACGTGGTTCCCGTCGCGGTGGCGTTGGCGCTGATCTGGAGCCAGAGCAGCTCGCTGCAGCTGGCGGCCATCCTCGCCGGCAGCCTTGCCGCCGTCGCGGTGGCGGCCGCGTTGCTGGCGCTGTTGCTGCTGTGGCTCGCGCGACGCGTGGCTCCCGGCGTGCATCCGGCGCTGCGCCTCGGGCTGGCCGCGCTGGCGCGCCGCCGCACATTGAGCCTGATCCAGGCCACGGCGCTCAGCCTGGGCTTGTGCGCGTTGCTGTTGCTGGCGATCGTCGCCCCGGCGCTGCTGCAAGGCTGGCGGCAGGAATTGCCGCCAGATACCCCCAACTGGTTCGCGCTGAACCTGCAGGACAACCAGCGCAGCAATTTTGCCAGCGCATTGACACGCATCGGCGGCGATCAGCTCAACATGCTGCCATTGGCCGTAGGCAAGCTCAGCACGATCAATGGCCAGCCGATCGACCGCATGCACTTTGCCGATGAACGTGCACAAGACTGGGCTGACCGCCAACTGCGGCTGTCGTGGACCGACACCCTGCCGCCGTCCAACCAGATCATTGCGGGGCGCTGGGCCGGAGCGCAGCCAACGCGCGCGGAGGTATCCATCGACACGATGTGGCGCGACATGTTTGCGTTGCAGCTTGGCGACACGCTGGGTTTTGACGTGGGCGAAGGCCGCATCGACGCGCGCGTGAGCAGTATCCGCGAAGTGGACTGGAGCTCATTCCGGGTCAACTTTTTCCTGTTGCTGGATCCGGCGCATGCGGGCAATCTGCCGCACACCTGGCTGGCCAGCTTCCATCTGCCGCCGGGCCACGGTACCGCACTCGCACAACTGTCACGCGATTACAGCAACCTCAGTCTGGTCGATGTCGATTCGCTGCTCGACCGCGTGCGCGAGATCGTCGACCGGGTCGGCAACGCTGTGCGCTGGATTCTCGGTTTCAGCCTGCTCGCCGGCGCACTGGTGCTGGCCGCCGCACTCGCCGCCAGCGCGGCCGAGCGTCAGCACGAGGCCGCGCTGCTGCGCACGCTTGGCGCGCGCCGCAACCAGTTGCGGGTGGCCGCCGCTTGCGAGTTTGCCCTGCTCGGCCTGATTGCCGGCCTCACTGCCGCACTGGGCGCCGCCGGCGCCGGGCTATGGCTGGGGCACGCCGTGTTCCATCTCGATCGCTTCATGCCACCGTTGTGGCCACTGGCGCTCGCCGCGCTCGCCGCCGCGTGCGTGGTGATGCTGCTGGGGCTGGCCGGCACGCGCAAGGTCACCCGCACCTCGCCGATGCGGCTGCTGCGCGAGGGCTAGGAGCGTGGGCGGTGGAAGCGCACGCACCGTCGCGATGGACATGGTCACGGGCCGGATTGGCGGCATGCGGATGTTGCTGGCGCGCCGGCGTTCGCCGTCCGCTAACCAGCTGCCACACACGTCGATGACGGCGTTTTCCGCACAGGACGTGAGCGCGTGATGCCGCCACGACAGCAATCGGCACGCTGGACGCAATGCCTGCACAAGGAACGACTGCTGCTGGTATTCGCCGCGCTGGCGCTGCTGCTGGCCATGCTCGATCCACGCCCGGTTGACGATTACTGGCGCTGGCTGCAGTGGCCCACACTGGCCGGGTTGCTGGGGCTGCTGGTGGCGATCCAGGGCATTCGCGACAGCGGCCTGGTGCAGCACGCGGCCGCCGCCTTGATGGCGCGAACGCATTCATTGCGCAGTCTCGGTTTGTTGCTGGTGGCGGCCACAGCCTTGCTGTCGATGGTGCTGACCAACGACGTAAGCCTGTTCCTGATCGTGCCACTGACCGTGGCGATGGGCGGCAGCTCGAACTTGCCGGTAACGCGCATGGTGGTGCTGGAGGCGCTGGCGGTGAATGCGGGTTCCACCCTCAGCCCGATCGGCAATCCGCAAAACCTGTTGTTGTGGCAGCACTCGCAACTGTCCTTGCTGCAATTCGCCTGGGGCATGTTGCCCGCGGCGGCGGTCATGCTCGCGCTGGTGGTGGCCCTCACGCTGTACTGGATGCCGCAAGGCCCGCTGACCGTGACACCCGAGCGCAGCCGTGCGACGACTGTCTCGCAGCGCCTTGGCGCGTGGTCGTCGCTCGCGTTGCTGTTGATGGTGCTGGCGATGGAATACGGCCACGCCACCTGGGGCGCCGCAGTGTTGCTGGTGACCTTCGCAGCGTGGGCGCGCACGAGCCTGCTGCGCGTCGATTGGCCGCTGTTGCTCACGTTCGCAGCCATTTTCCTCGGCTTGGGACACATGGCCGAATTGCCCGCCGTGCATCACCTGCTGGCAACCCTGGATTTCGACCAGCCACTGGTGCTGTACGCCAGCGGCATCGTGGCCGCCCAGTTGATCAGCAACGTGCCGGCAACGGTGTTGTTGCTCAATCACACGTCAGACATCATGGCGCTCGCGGTCGCAGTCAACGTGGGTGGGTTCGGGCTGGCGATCGGTTCACTGGCCAACTTGATTGCCCTGCGCCTGTTGCGCAACCGGCATGGTTTGCGCGCGTTGCATCAGGTTTCCCTGCCGTTTTTACTGGTCTGCGCGCCACTGGTGTATCTGGTCTGGCGCGGAATTCACCCGTAGGCGCACCGAAGTGCGCGATGTTGTTCGCTCCGGCTTCGTAGGGCGGGCACTGCCCGCCGCTTTTGCTTGTGTGCATCGCCGAAAAGCATGGCGGGGGGTGCCCGCCCTACGGGATCGCCGGCCTGTGGCGGGCTCAATCGTCGTCGTGTGGCACGCTGACCTTGCCCTTGACCCCGGAATGGCTGACGTCGCCACTACCTTTTGCGCCGAGGCTGAAATCGCCACCCACGTCGTTGACCACAAGGTCGCCCGAGCCCATGGTCTCGGCACGCACATTGCCGCCAACCTGGCGCAGCTGCACATCACCGGAACCGATGCTGCCCACTCGCACGTCGCCGCGCACGCCGGAGGCCTTGAAGTCGCCGGAGCCGACCGCGCCAACCTCCAGCGTGCCAACATCGTCCGCAGCAATATCGCCGGAGCCAACGCTGGCGGTAAATCGAGTGGCAATGTTGCGCACATGCAAGTCACCTGACCCTACCTGCGCCTGCACCTGCTGTACCCCGCTGACATCGGCATCACCGGAGCCCACGTTCAGGATTACCGGCAGGCCGGCCGGCAACTGCACCGTGACCTCAAGATAGGCGTAGGAATCGCCAAACAGCCGGAACACCGTACGCCCCTGGCTGCCGATATCCAGCAGCAACTGGTTGCCTTCGCGGCGTTGGGCGATCGTCAGCTGGTCCAGCGCCGAGCGATCGGATGCACATGCCCGACCGGCCAGCGTAAGCCCGCTCGCTGTCGTGCCACGCACATGCAGATCGTGACTGTGGACTTCGATGCGTACCGACTGCACCCCGGCAAGGTCAAGTTGCAGGTTGCGCGGCGCCTCGTATTTGCACTCCGCGGCAGACGCCACGCGGGGTGCCAGCGCCGCGGCGGCAAACAATCCGACAACCATCGGCAAAGCAGCGATCGGCAAATGACGCATGGCGAAGCTCCAGCGGGAAGTGACAGCGGCTTGGATGCAGCCCGCGCAGGAATGGTTGCATAGCTGAGCGCCGCGTAAATGCCCAAGTCAACGCTTGTGCAGCGGTCACGTTTTTCGACAGGTCCCTGTGGACTATCTATCCTGGAGATCGACCATGCATCGCACCACCTTGCTTGCCTCCACCCTGGCCGCACTGCTTGCCGGCTCGGCATCCTTGGCTTTCGCGCAGAGCAACTCCGCTCCCGCCGCGCCGTCAACGACCAGCACCAGCGACAGCGCCGCCCACGGCACCATGCCCATGCCCATGCGCATGCGCGTGCACGACGGCAGCCACCATGCGCGTGGCGCCTGGAGCCATGACGCGAAGCGCGAACGCGGCGGCGTGATTGGTGATCTGCGCGCACTGGAGCACCTCTACCTGCAGGCGGGTCGCAGCAAGGAGCTGACCGCGGTGTACAACGACGTGCTGGCCCGTTCGCAAAATCCGCGCGTGCGCGACTACGTTTACCACCAGCTGGCTCGACTGCAAGCGCATCCGGCAAACGTCGATCAGGCGATCGCCACGCTGCGCAAGGGGCTGGACGAGAGCCTGGCGAACGACGCGAAGCTGCGCAGCGAGCGGGAAAAGCTGCGCAGCAACTGGCAACAGCGCAACGGGAAGACCCCCATTCCGGCAACCCCAGCCGGCTGAGCGACAAGCCATCCGCGGTGCGCTGACACGTCGTCAGCGCGCCGCGTCAAGGCGTACGTTCAGCCGCCTTGACGCGCTGCCAGAGTCGTTCCTGTTCGGCAAGCGTGAGCTGGGCGAAGTTGCCACCATCGGCGGCGGCCAGCTGTTCCATCTGCCGGAAGCGCCGTTCGAATTTGGCATTGGCATGGCGTAACGCGGCGGAAAAATCCACGTGGGCGTGACGGGTGAGATTCACCAGCACGAACAACGCGTCGCCAATTTCATCCTCCAGCCGTTCCGGGCCGCTGCCGCGCGCAAACTCGACGCGCACTTCTTCCACTTCCTCGACCAGTTTGGCCAACACCGGCCCCGCCGCGGGCCAGTCAAAACCAGCCTGTGCGGCGTGCTGCTGCAGCTTCAACGCGCGGCGTGCCTCGGGCAAGCCGGCGGAAATTCCCGCCAGTGCGCTGTGGTCAGGTTGCGCCTGCTTGGCGGCCCGCTCCTGCGCCTTGATCGCCTCCCACGCCTGCTTCTGCGCCGCGAGATCGGCATATTTGACCGCGCCAAAGACATGCGGGTGCCGACGCCGCAACTTGCTGCTGAGCGCATGCACCACATCAGCAAACTCGAACAAACCGGACTCGCGGGCGATCTGCGCGTGAAACACCACCTGCAGCAACAGATCACCCAACTCATCGCGCAAGTCGCTCCACGCCTGCCGGTCGATCGCATCGACCACCTCGTACGCTTCCTCGATCGTGTACGCGGCCAGCGAAGCAAAATCCTGCTGCACATCCCACGGGCAGCCATGCTCCGGATCGCGCAACTGCGTCATGATCGCCAGCAGCTCGTCGAGGCTGTAGCAACGGCCGGCGACAGGCGCAGCGGCATCGGGCGTGTCCGCGCTCACAAGCCGGCACCACGCAAACGCGCGACCCAATCCACCGTGGGGTCGCCCACGGCAATGAACTCCGGGTTGAGCAATGATTCCTTGCAGTTGTACGCGAACGCTGCACCGTGCAGATCCAGCAGTGCGCCCCCGGCTTCCTGCAGCACGCATTGCGCGGCGCCGGTGTCCCATTCACTGGTGGCACCCAGCCGCAGGTAGACATCCGCGACGCCGCGCGCGAGCAGGCAAAACTTCAGCGACGAACCCATGGCCACGCGTTGATGATCGGCACCCAGCAAGGCGTTCAACGTGGCCGTGGGCAGATTGCCATGCGAGCGACTACCCGCCAGCACGGCGGGACGCGCCAGCGGGCGGGTCGACAAGCGTTGCCACGGCGCCGCCGGCTGTGGCTGCAACCACGCGCCGGCACCATGCGCGGCCACGTACAACTCGCCGGTGACCGGCGCCAACACCGCGCCCAGCACGCTGCAGTGGTCTTCGATCAGGGCAATGTTGACGGTGAATTCGCCGTTGCGTTTCACGAACTCGCGCGTGCCGTCCAGCGGATCGACCAGCCAGTAGCGTGACCACTGCTGGCGCTGTGACCAGTCCGCAGCGCGAGCCTCCTCGGACACCACCGGCAAGGCAGGCTGCAGCGCGGCCAGGCCGGCGAGAATCACCCGCTGCGCCGCCAGATCGGCCGCGGTCAAGGGCGAGGCATCCACCTTGGTCTGTACGGCAAAATCGCTGTGATAGATCGGCAGGATCGCCGCCGCCGCAGCGCGCGCGATCTCGCCTACCTGCCGCGCCAGGGTGAGATTGCTGTTCATGGGCGCACGAAGCGTCCGGCCAGATGCTCGCGCGCCATGAACAACGCGGCGATGGAGCGCCCTTCGGTCACATCGTCGCGCCCGAGCAGCAGGTGCAGGTCGCTCATCTGCCACGGCACCACGTCAAGCTCCTCGGGCTCGTCGCCAACCAGTTTCTCCACGTATAACTCCTGCGCGAGCACCACATGCGCCATGTGCGTCATGTACGACGGCGACAAGGACAGGTGATGCAGGATGGTCAGCTGGCGCGCGCCGTAACCAACCTCTTCCTTCAGTTCTCGATTGGCCCCCTGCTCGGGTGTCTCGCCGGGATCCAGCCGCCCCTTGGGCAAACCCAGTTCGTAGCGACCGACACCCGCGCCGTACTCGCGCACCAGCAACACGGTTTGCGCGTCGCGCATCGGCACGATGATCACCGCACCGGGCCCACTCGCCTTCATGCGCTCGTAGGTGCGTCGCTCGCCGTTGGAAAATTCCAGGTCGAGCTGTTCCACCCGCAGGAAACGGCTTTCGTCAGCCTCGCGGGTGGCATGGATGATGGGCGGCGTGCGCATCCAGGCATTCTAGCGCGAGCGCCCGACCACCTCAGCGCGCTGCGCGCAGGCGTTGCAAAGCCTGCGCATGGATAGCCGGCGTTCCCGCCAGCACACTGCGCGTGCCCAACCCCGGCGGCGCGCCATCGAGATCGGTGAACACGCCGCCCGCTTCGCGCACGATCACCACGAGCGCGGCAATGTCCAGAATGTTGACATCCGACTCGATGACCAGATCCACACTGCCGCGCGCCAGCAGGTGGTAGTGGCAAAAATCGCCGTAGCCGCGAATACGGTTGCTGTCGCGAATCAACGCACCGAGCGCGTCCCAGCGCGCGTCGCTGGTGAGGGTCCGGAGATTGCCGGTGGAGATCGACGCGGCGCCCATGGCGCTGGTATCCGCCACCTGCACGCGTGCGTCGGCAAACCACGCACCGGCACCCGCACTGGCCCACATCGTCTCGCCATACAGTGGTGCGCTGGATACGCCAAGCAACAACTCGTCGCCGTCCATCAGCGCAATCTGGGTGGAAAAAAACGGCGTGTGGCGCACAAAGCTCTTGGTGCCATCCAGCGGGTCGACCAGCCACAACAGCCCGCCGCGCTCGCCGTCCAGGCCAAATTCCTCGCCATGAATCGCCGCTTGCGGCAAGCCCGCCTTGAGGATTTCGCGGATCGCGCGCTCGGCTTCGCGATCAGCCACGGTAACCGGCGTCGCATCCGCCTTCAGCTCCACGGCAACGCCACACCGCCAGTAATGACGCAGGATTTCGGCGGCGGCAGCGGCGGCTTCACGGGCGATGGCCAGAGCGGCAGCCAGCTGTTCGGAGTTCATGGTGATCCTTGCTGTGGGCGCGTTGAGGATACGTCGAAAGTGGTGGAAGTCGGCACGACTGGCGGCAACGTGAGTCCTCCGCGACGTTGCACATGCACGATACCCGTTGCATCGGCGGTACCAAGCGCGGCCAGCCAGTGCTGCAAGGCCGGATCCGCACGGCGCGCGCGCAAGCGCGCGTCCAGCGACCAGCCAAGGGGACTGAGTCGCAGCGTGCCATTGACTTGCAGTGGACCACCGGCAACATCGCTGACAGTAGCGTCAACCACGCCGGCACGCGCCGTCACGCGCGAATCAAGCGCGCCCAACGCAACCTTCCCACGACGCGTGAGCACGGCCGCATCGCGCCAGTGCGCACGCAGATCGAGTTGCAGTGGCCAGCCACCCTGCAGCACGGCGCGGTCCACCGTCATCCACAACTCGCCACGCGGCTGGCCCAGCGCGGAAGTCCCATGCGGATTCCACAGCGCCACGTTCGCGCGCAACTGCACCTGGTCCCAACGCACCTGACCGTTCGGCTCCGCCTGCAGGCGCCCGGAAAACTTCAGTTGCGGACCGGCAAAATCCACCTGCAATGGCGCGGATGCAAACAGCGCACGTCGTGACACCTGCCACTGCACGTGGCCAAGCACGCTGCCATCAGCCAACAGCACCTGATCGGCCCCCCCATGCCAGAGCGAACCGTGCACCTGTTGCATCCGCAGACCATGCAATTGCGGCGCGATCCACGCCAGTGCCCAACGGGCCGGGAAAAACCATGCCAGCGCCACCATCGACAACAGCGCCACCACCACGACCAGCACGAGCCGTCGCCACCGGCGCCAGCGTCCATTTTCAGCCATCTGCATGAGTTGGTTCGATCAGCAACTGCGCCACGCCGAGCATAACCGGACGACCTGCGCGGCAGCCGCAACCCGGCGCACAGGCTTCCAGGCACACTGGCGCTCCTTGCGGCGCGTACGCGTCGGGGACAGACTGGCCGCTGACGATCAGCAGCAGCTATCGCTCGGGCGCCAGCGCCCGAACTTGTCCGGGAAAGCAACCACTTGCTCCAGCCTAATGCCCGACGCTGATGCTGGGATCAAGCATTTGCAATCCGCGCGCCGTATTCTGCGTGCCAGTGCGCCGCAATTCCTCGCCACTGTAGCTGCGCCCGGTCACCGGCAGGCATTGCCCAGGTTTGGCGCGAATGAGGCTGCCGGTTTCACGCAAACAGGTAGCATCGCCGGGCTTGATGACGGGTGGAGTTGCAGCAGTGGTCTGCTGACTGGTGTGGTCGGCAGGAACCGGTACCGACTGCACGGCCAATGCCGATGTGGCAGCCAGGGTTGACGCGAGCGCCAACACGGCAAGCGTGGAAATGAATCTGGACATGTGTCGATCCTCCACAGAGTGGCGACGTCTCCATCGTGCCCGTATTGCTGAGGTTCGGCAATGCCGGCAATTGCCGCCGTTCAGGCAACCAACAGGCAGCCGACGTCGGCCGGGATTACTACCCGCGGTCCACCTCCGCTATGCTGCTTTTTTGTTGTGCGACAGCCCATGCACACCACTCGCATTCATGTGGATTCGCCACTGACCGCCGGTATGGAATTGCCCCTGACCGGGCAGGCGGCGGAACACATCTCACGCGTATTGCGACTCTTGCCCGGCGACCCGATTACGCTGTTCAACGGCGACGGTTGTGATTACCACTCGCTCATCCTCGCCGCCAACAAGCGCGGGGTCAGCGTGCGCATCGAGTCTGCGCACTCGGCGGACAGTGAATCACCCCTCGCGCTGACCCTGGCGCAAGGTGTGGCCCGCGGCGAGAAGATGGACTGGATCGTGCAGAAGGCGACCGAGCTTGGCGTGGTGCGCATTGTGCCGCTGGTGACCGAACGCTCGGAAGTACGCCTGGATATGGAGCGCGCGCAAAAGCGACTGGCACGCTGGCGCACCGTGGCGATCAGCGCCTGTGAACAAAGCGGACGGGCACGGGTACCGCGGATTGATCCCGCGCTGTCGCTGGAAGCGTGGCTCGAGCAACTGACAGCCGATGGCAGTTTGCGCTTGTCGTTGTTGCCCAACGCGCACAAGTCAATCCGCACACTGCAATTTGCGACACCCGCCGGTGTGCTCGTGATCGGCCCGGAAGGCGGTCTGGGGGACCGCGACATTCGTGCGTTGCGCGCAGCCAACTTCGGCGACGTGTGCCTGGGACCACGCATCCTGCGCACGGAAACTGCTGGCCTGGCCGCACTCGCCGCGTTGCAGGCGATGCACGGCGACGGCTAAGCCCGGGCGGTAACGACCGCCATCCAAACGCTCAGACCCCGGTAGCACCCCACCCGGAGACGTCGGCGCCGTAGCCCGGGGCGCGGCGGTCGCCATCGGGACCGGCATCCCCGCCTGGCGCCGCCTGGCGCCCGTCGGCTGGCGCCATATCAGTACCGTGTGCTGCCAGCGTCGCCCCCGGCTCGCCAGCGGCAAGCAGCTCCAGCACCGTTGCCTCGATCCACTCGATGTCCGGGATCACCGCCACGTCGTCACGCACCAGTACCTGCGCACGCACCCCGGGTGGCAACGGTTTGCCATCATGCGTGGGAATGATCAACTCGGCATTGAGCACGGTCAGGCGCGGAAAGCCTTGCGTGACAATCGCGACAAACGGCAAACGCGGATCACCACCCAGGGTCTTTAGCACGGCCACGCGTACACTCAGTTCCGCATCGGCCTCCGGCAAACCCGCCAACTGCGTGAACGACACCAGCGGCACGCGCCAGCCACGCCAGGCAATACGTCCAAGCAACCACGCGGGTGCATCCAGCAAGGGCTCCGCCCTGGTCTGCGTTATCACCTCGGCGATGGTGGAGTTTGGCAACAGCAAGCGCGCGTTGCCCACCGGCACCAACACGCAGCGTATTTCGCGGGGCAGGGCATCACTCATGGAAACACCTCAATCAGACGCGCCACAAGCTCTGGCGGCGTACCGGAAAAATCGACTGCCCCGCCGTCGGCAAGGTCGCCAGCCATGTCGGCATAACCGGCGGTCGTGGCTTCCACCCACACACTGCCGCCACGCTCACGAATCGCCTGGACACCAGCCACTGCGTCTGCGCCGTGTCCCGAAAACACGATCGCCAGTGCATCGCGACCGAAACCTTCGGCGGCCGACCTGAAATTGTCGTCAATGGATGGCCCTTGCGCCACCTCCGAGCCCGGTTGCAGTTCAACCCGACCATCACGATGCACGCGAACCCGCTGCGCCGGGGGCGCGACCAGCACCTCCCCTGGCTGCGTAAAGCTGCCGTCCGTTGCCAAGCGGACCGTCAACGGACAGACCGCAGCCAGCTGCCCTACCAGCGCTGCGGCACTCTGCCCCTGCAAGTGCTGTACATGCACGAACGTCAAGTGCGAGTCCGCCGGCAACGCCGCAAAAAATTCGGCGGCGGCGGCCGCACCATCGGCCTCGGCACCGGTCAGCACCAGCCGCGACAAGGCCATGTGCAGCTCATCCAGATGCATTTCCGCAGCGGCGCGAATGGCTTGCGGCGCGACGGCCTCCTCCATCGACACGAGCTCCAGATTCATTACCGGTTCGAAATTGCTCGCGACTTTTTCCACTTTCGGGGCGAGGAAATCCGTCGCGCTGAGCTTTTCGATGCCAAATGAATCCGGGTCGTCGGGATCCGGCGGCAAGATGGCCGAAGCCGGGGCGTCATCGTCCAGCAACGCCCAATTGGCTGGCGGCCCTACCGGTACAGCGACCTCTGGTGCGTTGCCAGACAGGTCGACCATCGCCGCAGACAAATCCGGCGCTGCTGGCACATCCTCCAGCAGGAAGTCATGCGGCGCGACAATCGGCTCGTGCTCCGCTTCAGCGGCGAATGCCAAGGCCGGGTCTTCCAGCCCGGTGCGGAAATGATCCGGGTCATTCTCCGTCACGGGCGACAGTCCTTCGTCCGTGGCAGCGTCGGGAGTGGACAACTCGGTCGAGGCAAGCAGCGCCTCCAGTTCGGCGGACAGACTCTCGGATTCACTGTTGGTGCGCTGCACATGCTTGAGCGCAGCGTCGCTTGCCACCGTGCCGGGCAGCGGGGGCGGCATCGGCACCGAACTTTCGGCCGTATCCGCAGCCATCACGTCGACGACCGCAGCGGTCGCTGGCGTGCTTCCGGCTCGGTCCACACCGGCCGGAATGTCCAGTTCGCGGGCGTCGGCAGGGCGTGGCGGATCAACATCGCCCGCCTGCAACACCTTGACGGCAAGATGCCGCGCCCAGCGATCGCGGTCCCAGCCGGCAAGCCCACGGGTGGCCTGGGCATCATTGAAGACCACGCGCGGGCGACCACCGTCAATCAGGCCGTACAACTGATCCAGCGCATCCGTGGCCGCATCGTCAAGGCTGACGACCACGACGTCTGCGGCAACTTCGGACAGACGCTGTTGATCCAGGCTGGCGACGTCGCCTTCATGCACGATATGTGCGCCATGCTCCTGCAAGACATCCCGCAGCCGGGCACCCAGTTCGACATCGTCGAACAGCAGTGCAACCGCGGGGGTCGTGTCAGTCATGGTTGGGCTCCAGCGTACGCTGCTCCAGCACCTCGCCAATCTGGGCCAGCAGCTCCGCTTCCTGATACGGCTTGCCGACGTAACGATCCACACCAATATCGAGGGCACGCTGGCGATGTTTGTCGCCAGTGCGCGAGGTAATCATGATGATCGGCACGTCACGCAACCGCGGATCAGCCTTCATCAAGGTGGCCAGCTCGTACCCATCCATGCGCGGCATTTCGATATCCAGCAACATCAGATCGGGTACGCGCTCATGCAACTTCTCCAGCGCGTCGACACCGTCTTTTGCCGTGCTCACTTCATACTCGTGACGCTCCAGCACACGCCCGGTGACCTTGCGCATGGTAATCGAGTCATCCACCACCATCACCAGCGGACGTACCTGTACTTCCTCGACGAGCGGCGTCTGTACCGCGCTCAAGCCTTCCGCCAGACGCAACTGCCGGCGGGTGATGCCATGTCGTACCAGCGGCGCCAGATCAAGAATGACCAGGACCGAACCATCGCCCATGATCGTGGCGCCGAGCAGACCGGGCACCGAGCTGATTTGTGGACCTACCGACTTGACCACGATCTCACGCGAACCGAGTACGGCATCGATGCGAATCGCGGCACGCAAATCCCCGGCACGGGTCAGCAGCAACGGTGGTTGCTCGCCTTCGACCGGCATGCCCGGCGGCAAGCCCAGCAGTTCGGCAAGATCATGAATGCCGAACTCCTCGGCGCCATAGCTGAACGACGGCTCGTCGGCGGCCAACATGGCACTCAGGTCTTCCGGATCGACGCGGGCCACACCCTGCACGGAGGTCATCGGGATCGCGAACGTGGCTTCCCCGATGCGGACCAGAATGGCCTGGGTCACCGCCAGCGTGAACGGCAGGCGCAGGATGAAGGTCGTGCCCTTGCCATGTTCGGACTCAATCGACAACGATCCGCCAAGTTGCTTGATCTCGTTGGCAACGACATCCATGCCAACTCCGCGACCGGCCAGCTGCGTGACCGCACTCGCCGTGGAAAAACCGGTCTGGGTGATCAACGACAGCAACTGGTTGTCGGTGGGCTTGATGTTCGCTGGCAACAGACCGCGCTCGATGCCGCGCTTGCGGATCGCCGCCCGATCCAGTCCGCGACCGTCGTCGCTGACGCGAATCACCACTTCGGTGGCCTCGCGTGCCACTTGAATGTGCACCGAACCTTCTGCTGGCTTGCCCGCCTTGCGGCGCTCCGCCGGGGTCTCGATGCCGTGGGCAATCGCGTTGCGCAACATGTGCTCGAATGGTGCCTTGATCCGGTCGAGCAGGTTGCGATCCATTTCCCCGTGCGCACCGTCGACGTACAGCTGCGCACTCTTGGCTTGCTCACGCGCCGCCTGGCGCAACGTACGGCGCAGGTTTGGCACCATCGTGTCAAACGGCAACATGCGCGTACGCAGCAGACCATCCTGCAGTTCGGTGCTGACCCGCGACTGCTGCACCAGCAAGGTCTCGGCCTGGCGCGTCAATTCATCCAGCGTGCCCTGAATGGACACCAGGTCGGACACCGACTCCGCCAATGCGCGGGAGTACTGCTGCAACTGCGAATAACGGTCGAGCTCGAGCGGATCGAATGCCGTCAACCCGGCTTCGCGATGTTCGCGCTGGAAACGCGCAATGATCTGCGCCTCGGTTTCGATTTCCAGCATGCGCAGCTGGCTGCGCAAGCGTGAGACCGTCTGCTCCAGCTCAACCAGGTTGTAGCGATAACCCGCCACCTGCTGTTCCAGTCGCGAGCGATAGATCGCCACTTCGCCGGCGTGACTGACGAGATTGTCCAGCAAATCGGCGCGGACACGAATCTGTTCCTGCGCCGAGACTGGGTCCTCGCGCTCCTCGGGCAGTAGCGCCGGCAAGTCCGTCGACAGTGTGCTCGCCGGCACAGACGGCACAGCCACCGGCGCTGGCTCTGCCGCCGGCATGACGGCGGACGCCAAAACGGCATCGTCGGCAAAGTTCTTTTCACCTGCCAGGCCCAGCAGGTGGTCGATCATCGCCTGCGGATAAACCGTGGCCTCGCCCCGGGCCACCTTCTGCACCAACGCATTCAACTGGTCGAAGCTGGACTCGAGCGTGGCAATCAGCGACCCGGCCTGCGCCTTGCCGCCTACGCGTTTCTCCAGCAGCGTCTCCACCGCATGTGCGAGATCACCAACCTGCATCAGGCCGGCAATGCGCGCACCGCCCTTGAGCGTATGCAGGTCACGGCGCAGTTCGATGACGTGACTGGTGTCTCGCGGCTGCGCATGCCACAACGCCAACACGTCGTCCGCGTGATCGAGCAACTCACGCGCTTCGTCAAGAAATACCTCCAGCAGATCGGCGTCCACCGGGCCAATCGTCGACGACCCAACCGGCGCCGCTTGTTCCGTTGCCGCTGCCGCGGCCTGCTCGGCTGCAACCTGTTCAGCAGCGGCCCGCTCGGCGGCAGCCAGCTCCGC